>JBILEG010000485.1:0-2953 GCA_044352225.1 Pseudomonadales bacterium
TAGGAGCGGGCCACGCCCGCGACCCAAAACCCGATCGTAGGAGCGGGCCACGCCCGCGACCCAAAACCCGATCGTAGGAGCGGCCCATGCCCGCGACCCGATCCCACCGGCGGCACCCACGCCCCCCGTAGGAGCGGGCCACGCCCGCGACAACAACCGTGACGCGGCGCAGCTCAGGACCAGCGCGGATCCCCTGGCTCCATAACCTCGCGCGGCAGGAATATGCGGTGATCGCGGCGCAGCACGTCGTCGATCTCGCGCGGGAGGTAGTCGGGGTAGTAGTTCGACAGGATCTCGTTCTTGCGACGGGTCGCGGTCTCGAGGAGGTCCGGGCGCCCTGCTTCCACCCACTCTTTGGGGCTCATGCGGTTGGCAACCAGGGGGTATACGTATTCCTTCTGCATCAGCTCGAGCGTCTGCTCGCTGCCCAGGTAGTGGCCGGGGCCTTCGAGGCAGACCTGCTTGATCACCTCGAGCGAGAGCGTGTCCTCGTTCACCTCGATGCCGCGTACGTTGCGGTTGATGGAGCCGAGCATATCGTTGTCGATCAGCAGGCTCTCGTGGCAGAAGCCGAGCAGCGAGGCGTGCATGCCCGCGCTTTCGTACATCAGGTTGATGCCCGTCATCGCCGAGATGCCGGCAGTGACACCTTTCTCGTAGCCGGCCTGCATGTCGGGGAGCTTGGCATCGCACATACCCGCCGCCGAGCCCACGGTAAGGCCGTAAAAGTGCCCCATCTGCGCGCAGCCCGAGGTGATCAGCGCCTGCTCACCCGAGCCGCCCGACATCGCTCCCGTGCGCAGGTCCGAGACGAAGGGCCACGGGCCCCAGATCGCGACCGCCCCCGGCACGATGGCGTTGATGTAGACGAGGCCTGCGAGACACTCCGCCACTGCCTGCACCACGGTGCCTGCGAGCGCCGCAGGCGAGGTCGCACCAGCCTGCGCCGCCGAGAGCAGCAGCACAGGCATGCCGCCGCGCGCCGCCACTTCAAGGCAGCGACACGCGTCTTCGGCGAACTTCATGGGCGGCACCACGAAGCAGTTCGACTGCGAGACGAAGGGCCGCTCGCGCCACGCTGCCTCACCACCGGCGATGAAGTGCAGCATCTGCAGGCACTCCTCGACATGCGCGGGCTCGACCATGCTGGTGCCCACGTGCTTCGAGGTACCCGCAAGGCAGGCGTACATCGTGTTGATGTCGAGATCGCGCGGCTCGACCATGTCGCGCGCGGTCAGCGTGCGCTGGAAGAAGTGGATGTTGTCGCAGTTGTCGACGATGCGCGCCGCGTCGTAGAGATCGACCAGCAAGGACTCGCGGTAGGTGTTCGTCGCCAGATCCACCGTGTGCACGGCGGCGCCGGCGGTGCCGAAGTAGACCTTGTTGTCCCAGGGCTCCATGTCGTGTTTGGGATCGCGCGCATGCAGCACGAAGTGGCGGGCGCAGCTGGCGAGCGTGTCTTCCACCAGCGAGCGCGGAATGCAGAGCCGGCCGCGCGGGCTCATGAAGCAGCCCTTGGCCGTCATCGCATCGACGCAGGTCGGAATTGCACGCTCAAGCCCCACCGTCTCCAGCAGGGTCAGGGCAGCCTGGTGAATGCGCTGCATCTCGCCGTCGGTGAGCGGCTTGTACTGACCGCCGGACATGCCGGGGCGTACCGCGGCCTCGGAGATGGGAATGGGCCTCGAGCGCAGTGCCTTGCGGCTCTCGCGTCCACCGCGGCGGCGGGAGGCGTCTTCAGGTGCGTTCATGCGGTATTCCTCGGGATTTTCAGCGGGATAGCTGGCAGCTTTTACGCAGTATATGTCGCACAGGACGGGCATCTGGAGCCCGTGAAACCCTCATCTTTTTCGCGCTTACTGAAAATTCGTCACCGGTCTGCACTGCCCCTGCCCGAACCTGCGGGGCAAAATTGACAAGGTACAGGGTGCTGGCCACCATGCGGCCTCGCCCGCGCAGCCCCGCGCTTCACGCTGGCCGCCGGAACGCGCAGCACAGAGGAAACACTCCCGTGTCAGACGACGCCCAGACTTCCAGCCCCGAGACTTCGCGCCGCAATCGCCGCGAAGGCTCGCGCCGCCCCGCCGCCGGAGCGCGTGGATCCATCCCGCAGCTGCCGCGTCGCAAGGTCGAGCGGCACTTCCCGCCGATGCAACTGATCTCTGCAGACGAGATCGAATCGATACACCACACCTCGCTTCGGGTGCTGGCGGAAATCGGCATGGACTTCGCGCTGCCCGAGGCACGCGAACTGCTGCGCAAGGCAGGGGCGAGCGTGGACGGCGAGCGCGTGCGCTTCGACCCGGCGCTGGTCGAGGAGCTGATCAAGACCGCGCCCTCGCGCTTCACTTTCCACGCGCGGAACCCCGAGAACCATCTGGAAATCGGCGGCCCTGCCATCGCCTTCGGCACCGTGGCCAGCCCGCCCAACTGCTCCGACATGGACACCGGCAGGCGCAGCGGCAACCAGCATGACTTCCGCAACTTCCTCAAGCTCGCGCAGTACTTCAACTGCATTCAGTTCGTGGCCGGCTACCCGGTGGAGCCCACCGACGTCCACGCCTCCGTGCGTCACCTTGAGGCCCTGCGCGACACGGTCGTGCTGACCGACAAGCCCTTCCACGCCTATTCGCTCGGTTCCGAGCGCATCCTGGACGGCATCGAGATCGCGCGCATCGCCCGCGGCATCAGCCACGAGCAGCTCGAGCGCGAGCCATCGCTCTTCACCATCGTGAACACCAATTCGCCGCTGAAGCTCGACCATCCGATGCTGCGCGGCATCATGGAGATGTCCGCGCGCAACCAGATCGTCTGCATCACGCCCTTCACGCTTGCTGGCGCGATGGCGCCCGCCACCGTGGCCGGTGCGCTGGTCGAGCAGAACGCGGAAGCGCTGGCCGGCATCGCCTTCACGCAGCTGGTGCGCAAGGGTTCGCCGGTGATCTACGGCGGC
>JBILEG010000486.1:0-2940 GCA_044352225.1 Pseudomonadales bacterium
CAGTCGCTTTCGCGCGGCTCGTGCGCAAGGTGCTTGGCGAGGCGGGCGTCGGGATCCGGGCGGTGAAAGCGTGAACTGGTTGCCGCTCGCCGGCATCGCTGTCGTGGTGCTCGGTTTTGCGCTGCGCCTGAATGCGGCGCTGGTCGTGGTGCTTGCCGGTGTTGTGACGGGCTTTGCCGCGGGCATGTCGGCGCAGGAGGTCCTTGCCGCTTTTGGCGAGGGTTTCCGCAACAACCGCTTCCTCGCGTTGTTTGTCCTCATGCTGCCGTTGCTGGGATTGCTGGAACGCTTCGGCTTGCGCGAGCACGCTGCTGGCTGGGTGGCACGCAGGCCGCGCATGGGTGTGTTCCGCGTGCTTCTCTCCTACCTCGCGCTGCGTCAGGTCACGGCGGCGCTGGGCCTTGTCAGCCTGGGCGGGCAGGCCCAGACCGTGCGGCCCCTGCTGGCACCCATGGCGGAGGCGGCCGCCCGCGAGACGTGTGGAACTCTCCCGGAAGAAGAGGCGCAAAGCATCCGCGCGATGTCTGCTGCCACCGACAATGTGGGGCTTTTCTTCGGCGAAGATCTGTTCGTGGCCTTCGGCGCGGTGCTTCTCATCCAAAGCGTGTACGCGAGTCATGGCATCGTCCTCGAACCTCTGGACATCGCGTTGTGGGGGCTGCCGACGGCACTCTGTGCGTTCCTCATCCACGCGCTCCGTCTCAGGCGCTTCAGCCGGCGCTGGCAGCGATGATCGGGCTTGCTCAGGTGTACATGCTGGTCGGGCTGTTTCTGGCAGCGGCGGGAGTGATTGCGTTTCGTGACGAGCACAACCCGAGGCGTCGTACCAGCGGCCTCTTCTGGGGATTGCTCGCGGCGGGATTCCTCGCTGGCGATGCGCTTCCTGACGAAGTCCTCGGTGGCATGCTCATCGTTTTGGCATTGATAGCCGGTAGCGGAGGACTCCGTGCAGGCATTCAGAAGCCGATTGACCCGCAGTTGCTCGGTGAGCGCGCTGCACGCCTGGGGCACCGGTTGCTGCTCCCGGTGCTGCTCGTCTCCCTGGTCACGCTGGCAATTGTCCTGGGCGGTGCGAAATTGCGCGTGATGGGTGTGCCGCTCGTGTCCCCGGTGCAGACCACCGTTATCGGGTTGGGCATCGCCTGTGTCTGCGCGCTGCTGCTTGGCCTGCGGATCACCCGGGCGTCGCCGCGCGAGGCACTCGAGGGCGGCCGGAGTTTGCTGGAGGCAATCGGCTGGGCGGCGCTGTTGCCCTTGCTGCTTGCCGTGTTGGGCAATGTGTTCACGCGTGCCGGGGTGGGTGAATTGCTGAGCAGCGCGCTCACGGCAAACCTGCCGTTGGGACATCACGGCGTGGCGATGCTCACGTACGCGGCAGGAATGGCTCTTCTCACCATGGTGATGGGAAACGCCTTCGCGGCCTTTCCCGTCATCGCCATCGGCATCGGTTTGCCCGTGCTGGTCTCGCAGCACCACGCCGACCCCGCGCCACTCGCGGCGCTCGGCATGCTTGCGGGATACTGCGGCACCTTGCTCACGCCCATGGCGGCGAACTTCAACATCGTGCCCGTCGCACTGCTCGGCCTGAGAGATCAGCACGCCGTCATCAGGGCGCAGGCGATGACTGCACTGCCGCTCTTCGCCTGCAATCTCGCCCTTCTTTTCATGCTTGCCTGAGACGTGTCTGCTGAATTCCACGGGTCCCGTCCGCGGCGTATGCTTCGGCGCAAAAGCATCCGGGACCTCTCCCCATGACCGAATTCGAACTGAATGGCCGCGCCGTCTCCACGGACGCGGATGTCGCGATGCCCCTGCTCTGGTGGCTCCGTGACATACAGGGCCTCACCGGCAGCAAGTACGGATGCGGGATAGGGGCCTGCGGCGCCTGTACCGTGCATGTCGATGGCGAGCCGGCTCGTGCCTGCCTGACGCCGCTCGGAACGCTTCAGGGTCGCCGGGTGCTGACCGTCGAAGGTCTTGTGCAGACTGATTCCGCTGGCACATCGGGAGCCGTGGCGCTGCATGCAGTGCAGCAGGCGTGGATCGATCACGACGTCGCGCAGTGCGGCTACTGCCAGGCCGGGCAGATCATGAGCGCCGCGGCGCTCCTCGCGAGGAATCCCCGTCCCGACGATGCGGCCATCGATGCGGCAATGGCGGGAAACATCTGCCGATGCGGAACCTATCCGAGGATCCGTGCTGCCTTGCGTGCCCTCGCGACAGGAGATGCATGATGGAAACCGTGAACCTTTCCCGGCGTGCGTTCGTTCGTGCCGGAGGCAGCGCCGGTGCTCTTTTGGTTCTCGGGGTGCGGGCGGGCCCGGCAACGGCACAGGCGTCGGCGCAGCTCTTCGCCCCGGATGCCTTCGTCTCCATCGACGCGAGCGGTCTGGTTCGCATTACGGTCAGTCGCGGCGAGATGGGGCAGGGCGTGCGGACATCCCTTCCGCGCATTCTCGCCGACGAACTGGAAGCCGATCTCGCCCGCGTGCAGGTGGTGCAGGGGCTCGCGGACCCGCGTTACGGCGATCAGAACACCGATGGCTCGCGCAGTGTCCGCATGCTCTGGTCTCCGCTGCGGCATGCGGGCGCCGTGGCCCGCGAGATGCTCGTGCGTGCTGCCGCCGACAGCTGGGGACTGCCGTTGGCCGAGTGCCGTGCGAGGGAGCATGCGGTGGAGCATCCGGGCTCCGGACGCAGGCTGGACTTCGCGCATCTCGCAGAGCGCGCTGCGCGCCTGCCCGTGCCTGCCGCGCCGGCACTGAAGGATCCCGCTGACTTCCGCTACATCGGCGTGTCGGCACCGATGCGCGATGCGCATGACATCGTGACGGGTTCGGCCATGTACGGATACGACGTCCGCATTCCAGGCATGAAGTACGCCTGCGTGGCGCGGGCACCTGTCTTCGATGCCCGCATAAGAAGCATGGACGACACCGC
>JBILEG010000106.1:0-9113 GCA_044352225.1 Pseudomonadales bacterium
GCCCGCTCCTACCCCCCGGTCCCCCCCCTGTTGGCGCGGGCCACGCCCGCGACATCCAGCGCCTGATCCACCCCTCACTTCTGCTCACACCGCGCCTCCCGACGCAGCACATCCAGCGCCTTCGCCTGCTCCGCATCCGTGACCACGCGGCGTATCAGAACAATGCCCCGCTCGGAGCGCAGGATCGCGGAGGGCGCGCTGACGGGCACTTTCTGGCGCGGCTTGCCCACCCAGATGTCGAAGTCGGCGCCGGGCGCGAGCGCCCGGTCGTTCATCACGAAGATGTTGTCGCTGTTGCCGGCGAACACCGAGACCGAGGTGTAAGGCGTGCTCGCCGGCGCGCGGATGCGCACCGGGCCTTGGCTCACGTCCACCACGCAGACGGAGTACATCAGGTCCGGGCTGGGGCGCACGATGCTGCGTGAATCGGCATTGGCCAACGGCCATTCCTGCAGGGTGTTCACGCTGCCGTTGGCGAGCAGCCTGTCCATCGCCACGCCCATGATGAAGCGCGGCGCATACCAGATGCTGCCCAGGTGCGCGAGCAGCGCCACGCCAAGCACGGTTGCCAGCCAGATCGTCGCGGCTTTCACGAGCAGCCCTCACGCTGGATCTTCGGCAGCGCCACGGCGCCCGGCTCGGAGTACACGTCGGTCTCCGGGTTGTAGAAGCGCACCGTGAGTTCGAAATTCTCGCCTGCGCGCACGGGCAGCCAGTTGCCTTCTGCCTCGCTTGCAGACACCACGATCGACCACGAGCGGTCTGCCGCGCGTGCCACTGTGGTCTGGCTGAAGGAATAGCGCTTCTGCGGGTTGGCGATCAGGAAACTGTCAGAGCCATAGGCGGTGATGCTCCACCAGCGTGCGCCGGGATCGCGCCCGTCCATGCGGTAACGGCAGCTGCCGTTCAGGCGCTTTCCCTCGCTGTCGGTGGTGGCGTTGTAGTAGAGGGTTTCTTCGGGGGCGAGGGCGAGCAGGCCGCGGCGCGCGACCTGCGCACGCGTCCACGGATCGGCATCGCTGCTGCCCGTGACCATGCTGGTCTGCCAAGGCCCGGAGGCGATGCCACCCCCCAGACCTTCGCGTTGCAGGAACAGCGCCGTGACGCCCAGCCCCAGCAACACGCCCGCGAGTGCCGCAGAGCCCCAATACGCCAGCCGTTTCAGCATCCCTGCAAGCGCCTCAGCGCGTGATCGGGCGGTAGCGGATCCGCGTGGGCTTGGAGGCTTCCTCGCCGAGGCGCTTCTTCTTGTCCGCTTCGTATTCCTGATAGTTGCCGGCGAAGAAGCTCCACTGCGAATCACCCTCGGCCGCCAGGATGTGCGTGGCGATACGATCGAGGAACCAGCGGTCGTGGCTGATCACCATCACGCAGCCCGCGAATTCGAGCAGTGCGTCTTCGAGCGCGCGCAGCGTCTCGATGTCGAGGTCGTTCGAGGGCTCGTCGAGCAGCAGCACGTTGCCGCCCTGCAGCAGCGTCTTGGCAAGGTGCAGGCGCCCGCGCTCACCGCCCGAGAGATTGCCCACGATCTTCTGCTGATCCCCGCCTTTGAAGTTGAAGCGGCCCACATAGGCGCGGCTGGGAATCTGGAAGCGGCCCACGGTCAGGATGTCGGCGCCGCCCGAAACCGCATCGAAGACGGTCTTTTCGTTCTCGAGGCCCTCGCGGGACTGGTCGACGGAGGCGAGCTTGACGGTGGAGCCGATGCGGATCGTGCCGCTGTCGGGCTGCTCGCGGCCCATCAGCATGCGGAAGAGCGTGGACTTGCCCGCGCCGTTCGGGCCGATGATGCCCACGATGGCGCCGGCGGGGACGCTGAAGCTCAGCTTGTCCATCAGCAGGCGGTCGCCGAAGGCCTTCGAGACGCCGTCGAAATCCACCACCAGATCGCCCAAGCGCTCGCCCGGCGGGATAAAGATCTCGGCAGTTTCGTTGCGGCGCTGGTACTCGACGCTCGAGAGTTCCTCGAAGCGGTTCAAACGGGCCTTGCTCTTCGCCTGCCGCGCCTTGGGGCTCGAGCGCACCCACTCGAGCTCCTGCTTCATCGTCTTGATGCGGGCGGCCTCGCTCTTGGCTTCCTGCTCCAGCCGTGCTTCCTTCTGCTCCAACCACGAGGAATAGTTGCCCTTCCACGGGATGCCGTGGCCGCGGTCAAGTTCGAGGATCCACTCGGCGGCGTTGTCGAGGAAGTAGCGGTCGTGGGTGATCGCCACCACGGTGCCGGGGAAGCGCTGCAGGAACTGCTCGAGCCAGTCGACGGACTCGGCGTCCAGGTGGTTGGTGGGCTCGTCCAGCAGCAGCATGTCGGGCCTGGAGAGCAGCAGCTTGCAGAGCGCCACGCGGCGTTTCTCGCCGCCCGAGAGCTTGCCGATCATCGCGTCCCACGCGGGCAGGCGAAGGGCATCCGCGGCGATCTCCATCTGCGTTTCGGAATCGGTACCGGCGGCGGCGATGACGGCCTCGTACTTTGCCTGCTGTTCGGCGAGCTTCTCGAAATCGGCGTCGGGCTCGGCGTAGGCGGCGTAGATTTCCTCGAGCTTCTGCTTGGCTTCCATCAACTCGCCAAGGCCTGCTTCGACTTCCTCGCGCACCGTCTTGTTGGCGTCTAACTCGGGCTCCTGCGGCAGGTAGCCGATCTTGATGCCGGGCTGCGGACGCGCTTCGCCCAGGATCTCCGTATCCACCCCGGCCATGATGCGCAGCAGGCTCGATTTGCCCGAGCCGTTCAGACCCAGCACGCCGATCTTGGCGCCGGGGAAGAACGACAGCGAGATGTCTTTCAGGATCTCGCGCTTGGGCGGCACGACCTTGCCGACCCGGTTCATGGTGTAGACGTACTGCGCCATGGGGCATTCCTGCGAGACGAGGGGAAGGGCCGCGAAAGTAACCGAGGGGCGCGATGCTTGGCAATTGGTGGGGTGGTGTCTGCACCCGTCACGGCGCGGGTCTATGCTGCAGGCCATGCTCGGTGCCGCGGCCGGAGCGTCCCCACATCCCGGAGTTCCCCATGCCGTCGTCCCTTTCCTCCGCCTTCCGCGTCCTCCTCCTTCTGCTTTGCACAACGCTCGCGCCCACCGCCCACGCCATCCTGGACGAGGTCTCGTGGGAGGCCACCCGCATCGTGCGCGTCGATGGCCGTACGCTTGAAACGCGTGTCCATCACACGAAACTCAAGGAGCGCATCAGCGCGCTCGTGAAGGGCGTGGAGATCGATCTGGTACTGCGCTACGACAGGAAACTCATCTGGCAGATGACGCCCATGTTCGCGCTTGCGGCGGAAACAGACATCAGCGCGATGGATTCGCCGGCCAATATCCGCGTGCTGTCGCGTCAGCAGGTAGGCAAGGAAACCGTGGGCGGTGCGTCCAGTACGCATTGGAAAATCGTCTACCAGACGCGCGGCGGCGATCGCCGCGAGGGCGAGTACTGGCAGAACGCTGCGGGCGTGCACGTGAAGAGCCGCTTTGTAGTGAGCGATCCTGAAGGCAAGGAGCGGCGCGTGGAACTGGAACTGCGCGATCTGAAGGTGGGCCCCCAACCGCCCGATGTTTTCGAGGTACCGGAGGGCTACGAGGTGATGCCGCTGGATACCGGTGCGTTGTTACGGGACGTGTTGGGGTTATGAGGGCGCGATTGCCGATTGTCGTCACCGAGGCCACGGCACTGCGCGTCGACAGATAGCCTCGACCGGTCTTTCGAGCCTCGGATAATCTTTCTTTCATCACGCTGTGCCATGATGAAAGTGTGATGGGGGCTAGAGACAGGATTCGTCGAGAGGGCTGCCCGGCATGACAAGCACCCGCCGCCTTGCGGCCATCCTCGCCGCTGACGTGGCGGGGTACTCCGCATTGATGGAGCGCGACGAAGAAGGCACTTTCGGCGCGATTCGTGCGCTGCAGCGCGACGTGATCGAGCCGGGTCTGGCGGAGCATCATGGCCGGCTGATCAAGACTACCGGAGACGGCTTCCTCGCCGAGTTCGCCAGTCCGATTGCCGCTCTCAAATGCGCGATGGCGATACAGAACAGACCGGCGGCCGACACAGCCGGGGATACGCCGCTCAAACTCCGCATAGGTCTCAACCTCGGCGATGTGATCATCGATGACACCGGTGATGTGTACGGCGAGGGCATCAATGTCGCCGCACGACTCGAGGGGCTCGCCGAGCCAGGCGGCATCCTTGTGTCGGACAAGATCTTCCGCGAGGTGGAAGGAAAGCTGGATGCCGCCCTCGAGGATCGCGGCGAGCAGCAGTTGAAGAATATTGCGCGGCCTTTGCGCGTCTACGCTGTGCGCAGGGAGGGTGCTGCAGGCGTGCCTTCGCCGCCGCGTTTTGCGGTCAAGCAGGCCAAGCCTTCAATCGCCGTACTCGCGTTCGAGAACAGGTCTGGCGACCCGGAACAGGAGTATTTTTCCGACGGTATCAGCGAGGACATCATCACCGACCTGTCGAAGGTCTCCGGGCTGATGGTGATCGCGCGCAACTCCAGCTTTACCTACAAGGGCAAGGCAGTCGATCTGCGGGAGGTAGGCCGTGCCCTGGGCGCGAGCTGTGTACTGGAGGGCTCCGTCCGACGTGCTGGCAATCGCATCAGGATCACCGCGCAGCTGATCGACGCCACGAACGGCGCGCATCTGTGGGCCGAGCGTTTCGACCGCGATCTCTCCGACCTGTTTGAAGTCCAGGACGACGTTACCCGCCATATCGTCGACGCGCTGAGGGTGACCTTGAGCCCTGCAGAGAAGGCGCGACTTGCGACCGGTGGTACCAGCGATTTCAACGCCTACGACCATCTGCTGCGCGGTCGGGAATTCCTGTTGGGAGAACACAAGACCAGAGAGACCTTCGAGCAGGCAGTAAAACATTTTGCCCTGTCGATCGAGCTCGATCCCAACTATGCGCAGGCCTATGCGGGGCTCGGTTGGGCCTATCTCTACGATTATCAGAACGGCTGGAGCGACGACGCCGTCGACTCCCTGGCACTCGCTAAACAGAATGTCGGGCACGCCATTCAATGCGACCCGGACGAGCCGATGGCACACGTTGTCGCCTCGATACTTGCCTCGTACCAAAGGGATCTCGAGCGGGCGAAGGCAGAAGCCGAATTGGCACTGACGTTGAACCCGAACTGCCCCGAGGCCTATGCCTGCCTGGGCAACTTCGCGACGTTCTTGGGGAAGCCGCTGGAGGGCATTCCCATGCTCGAGCGTGCCATGACGCTCGACCCTGCCTATACCCAGCAGTATCTGCACTTGCTCGGGGTCGCCAACCTCGTAGCCGGCCGCTTCGAAGCGGCGGTCCTGACCCTCAGGCAGCGCATCCTTCTGGTGCCCACCACGGATTTTTCCCGCGCTGCGCTCGTATCCGCTCTCGGCCACCTCGGGGAAGTCGATGAAGCGCGGCGCATCTGGGGCGAACTCAAGCGGATCAATCCGAAGTATTCCTTCAGCGAGCATTTCGGCCGACAGCCCTACACGAACAAGGACGACCTCAGGCGTATTGCCGAGGGTCTCGCGAAGGCCGGGTTGTCCGGGTAGCTTTAGCGTTGCTGCAAGAGCCACCATGGCTCGGGATTTCAGGGGACCTCATGAACATGATCACGCTGCAAAACCCGGTGTTCGCGATCTACGCGATCGCGGCAAGTCTCATGATTCTCAAGGCCGTCGCCATGTCCTGGCTCACGGTCGTTCGGATGTTGCAGGAGAATGGGGGCTTCCGCTCGCCTGAGGACATCAGGAAGACGCCGCTCAATCCGGAGCCTGACCCCAAACAGCTTCAGCCCAATGAGCGCGTCGAGCGAATCCGGCGCATTCAGTTGAATGACCTCGAAAACCTGCCGTTCTTCCTGGTCGCCGGGCTTCTCTTCGTTCTCACCGATCCGTCGCTGACGTTCGCTCGCTGGATGCTGTACGGCTATGTCGTGTCGCGACTGTTGCATTTCGGCGCCTATATCACCGCGCAGGCCCATGAGGTGCGGGCGACATTCTGGACCGTGGGTTCGCTGATTCTGATCTACATGGCGTGCCATACACTGGTCGTCGCGCTGCGCTTGTGATGTGCTGCGCCCGCGTTTGTGAACGACAGGCCGGATTCCGTCAGATGCCGAAATCGACGCACTCCATGCCGAACAGCCCCGCGGGGATCCCGGCACGCCCTCGTGCACCAGGCGGCTCACCAGCACTCGTTGTAGCCGCAGTGATGCGCCGCACCAGCACGCCGACTCAGTAGCTGAACACGGAGATGCTTGCCGCCGTGAGCGCCGTGCCCGCGGTGACGGTCGCGAACAACACGGCACCGGAGTCGCTGCCCGAGCCATCGTAGTCGTAGTAGAGATTGCCTGTCGCATTGTCGTAGATGAGGCGGTCGTCCGCCTCCGTGGCCACGGTTCCCAGTGCGAACGCGGCACCCGCGAGCGTGCCATCGGGACCTGCCGCGCCAAACGCGCCCCGTTCCAGCCAGATCTTGTCCTGGCCAACCGCAAAGTCCGTGATCAGATCCACGTTGTTCAGGGCATCCTGGGCGGTATCGAACACGAAGCCATCCGCGCCGGTCTGGCCGGTCAACGTGTCGCTACCCTGTCCGCCATAGAGAAAATCGTTACCGCCGCCACCCTCGAGCCAGTCGGTGCCCTCTTGGCCATAGAGAAAATCGTTCCCGATGCCGCCGGTGAGCGTGTCGCTGCCCACAGCTCCAGAGAGTGAATCGTTACCGCCGCCACCCTCAAGCCGGTCGTTGCCGGCCAAACCCCCCAACGAATTGGCAACACCATCACCCGTCAGCGTGTCGCCGTAGGCACTGCCGGTAACCCACTCAATCCCCGACAGCGTGTCATTGCCCTCGACGCCGAACGCGCGCCCGGTGCCGAGGTTGACCGTCACCGCCGCGGTCGCGTCATCGTAGAGGATCCAGTCCTGGGTGCCGGAGCCGCCATTGATCAGGTCCGCGCCGCGCCCGCCGCGAAAGACATCGTCCCCGCTGCCGCCCGTCAGTGTGTCGGCAAAGCGGGTGCCCGTAAGACTGACGCGCTCGATGCCGATCAGCAGGTCGGTGCCGCCGCGGCCGTCGGCGAAAGACAGTTGCGCCGCCGTGCCGATCGCCGCACCGCTGAATACCACGCCGGCCGTCAGTCCCAGCTCGTCGAAGCGGTAGACCACGATGTCGAGCCCCTCGCCGCCGTCGATGGTGTCATCGCCGGCGTCGCCGCGCAGGTTGTCGTCGCCGGCGCCGCCCGCGATCGAGTCGTTGCCGCTGTTGCCGCGGATGAGGTCCTTGCCGTCGCCGCCGATCAGCGTATCCGCGCCATCCTGCGCGGAAGGATCCTCGCCGGAGTTCTCGAGAAAGCCGTAGAGGATGTCGTTGCCCGCACCGCCCTCCAGCCAGTCCGCACCGCCGCGGCCCGCGAGCGTGTCGTTGCCGTCAAGGCCCAGCAACCGGTTGCCCGCGCTGGCGCCCTGCAGCAGATCGCCACGCGCCGTGCCCTCCAGGTTCTCGACGCCGCTCACACGGTCCGTACCGCCCCATCCGTCGATCACCACCCCGGTCGCAAGGTCTGCGACCGCGCCCTGCGTCTGCGGACCGGGCTCGTAGTAGAGATCATCGATCAGGCTGAGCTCGTCGATACCGCTGCCGCCGTTCACGGTGTCGTCGCCGGCGCCACCGAAGAACTTGTTGAAGCCGTCGGTGCCGGTCAGCAGGTCATCGCCCGCGCGGCCGAACACATAGCCGCCGCCGGACCCCAACGTGATCACGTCATCGTATAGGCCGCCGTGCACATTCTCGACGTTCAGGATCGTCTCGGCGTTGCCGAAGCCGTCGTCGGCAACCACGCCGGTCGCGAGGTTCACCTCGACGCCGGTGATCGACAACTCGAAGAAGGCGACGTCCTGGCCCGCACCACCGTCAAGGGAGTCGGAGCCCTCGCCGCCCGTGAGCCAGTCGTTGCCAGACTCGCCGTTGATCGCATCGCGCCCGGCGCCGCCGAACAGCGTGTCGTTGCCGTTGTTGCCGCCGATCTGGTCGGCGAGCGCGCTCCCTGTCAGCTGGTCGTCGAAGGCCGTGCCGCTGATGCCGTAGCTCTCGATGCTGCTCAGCAGGTCGGTGCCGCCGCGGCCGTCGGAGATGCTCCAGGTGCCGGCGTTCACGACCTGCGCGAGGCTATAGGTCACCCCGGCAGAAAGCGCCATCTCGTCGAAACGGTAGGACGCGAAGTCGCGGCCGGCGCCGCCGGCCAGCGTGTCGTTACCGGCATCCCCGCGGAGGTTGTCGTTGCCCGTGCCGCCGGCGAGCGAGTCATTGCCGCTGTTGCCGCGAAGTATGTCGTTGCCGGCACCGCCCGCGAGCGTGTCGGACGCGTCCTGCCCTAGCGGGTCCTCTCCCCCGCTCGACTCGAAACCGAACAGAATGTCGTTGCCGTCGCCGCCGGCGAGGGAGTCCGCCCCGCCGTTGCCGCTGAACCAGTCGTCGGCGATGCCCCCCTGCATCGTGTCGGCGAGTTGCCCGCCCCGGAATCGCTCGATGTTCGCGACGGTATCGAGGCCGCCCCAACCGTCCTGAATGATGCCGCCGACGAGATCGACGAGCACGCCCGCCGCGGCCGGTCCCGCAGTGTCGTAGCCGTCATCGCCGAGATCCAGCGTGTCGAAGCCGCCGCCCCCGTCGACGCTGTCGTTGCCGCTGCCCGCAATGATGCCGTTGCTGCCGCTGCCGCCCTGGATGGTGTCGTTGCCGCCGCGCGCGAAGACGTAGGAACTCGGGATATCCGAGAGCGTGATGTGGTCGGCGTGCCCGCTGCCGTGCAGGTTCTCGACGTTGGCGATCGTCTCGGCGTTGCCGAAGCCGTCGTTGGTCACGATGCCGGTCTTCAGGTCGATCACGATGCCCTGCGCACCGTCCTCGAAGAAGACCACGTCGTTGCCTTCCCCGCCGTCGATCGCGTCGGCGCCCGCGTTACCCTCGAGCCAGTCGGTGCCCTCGCCGCCGTCCAGCGAATCGGCGCCTAGACCGCCGCGGAGGGTGTCGTTGCCCGCTGCGCCCGCGATCTCGTCGGCGCCGAGGCCGCCGTCGAATCCATCGGCGAAGGCGCTGCCGGTGATGAATGCACGCTCGATGTCGAG
>JBILEG010000487.1:0-2929 GCA_044352225.1 Pseudomonadales bacterium
CAGGCGCTCGGTGGCGATGGCGTTGCGGTTGGCGTTGTCGCGCGTGGCGATCAGTGCCTGCGGATCGATGTCGACCGCGCGTACCCGTGCCGCGCCCAGCAGCAGCGCTGCGATGCCGAGAATGCCCGAGCCGCAGCCGTAATCGATGACCTGCGCGCCGGTGCAGGCGTGGCCGTCCAGCCATTCGAGGCAGAGCGCGGTGGTCTGGTGAGTGCCTGTGCCGAAGGCAAGGCCGGGGTCGAGGCGCAGGATCACAGCGCCCTCGGCCCCGACCTCATGACCGTGCGGACATACCCACAATCGCTCGCCGCAGCGGATGGGCTCGAAGTGCTGCAGCCACTCGCGCTCCCAGGGGCGGTCTTCGAGTACTTCCCAGCGGTGCTCGGCCGGCAGCACCGCGCCCAGTTCGGTGCGGAGGATCGCGAGAATCTCTTCGCGCGAGGCGTCGATCTCGAAGAGCGCGGCGATGGCGACCTCGTCCCACAGGGGCATTTCCCCCACGCCGGGCTCGATCACCTCGCGGTCACCGAGCTCACCGAAACTCACCGCGACAGCCCCTGCAACGTGCAGGGCGTCTTCCACGGCAGGAACCTGTTCGGCGGGTGCCGAGAGATGCAGTTGCAGCCAGTCCACGGGGCGTGGCTCCCCTCAGCTTTTCAGCTTTTTCTCGAGGTAATGGATGCTCACGCCGCCGCGCATGAAGGCCTCGTCGCGCACGAGCTGTTGGTGCAGCGGGATGTTGGTGCGGATGCCGTCGACCACGATCTCGTCCAGCGCGGTGCGCATGCGCATCAGGGCGCGTTCGCGGTCCTCGCCCCAGGTGATCACTTTGCCGATCAGCGAGTCGTAGTTCGGCGGCACGCTGTAGCCGCTGTAGAGGTGCGAGTCCACGCGCACCCCCGGGCCCCCCGGAGCATGGAAACGGCGCACGGTGCCCGGTGAGGGCGCGAAGGTCCGCGGATCCTCGGCGTTGATGCGCGCCTCGAAGGCGTGGCCGCGGAACCGGATGTCTTCCTGCTTCACCGAGAGCGGACGCCCGCTCGCCACGAGGATCTGCTCGCGCACGATGTCGACGCCCGTGATCATCTCGGTGACCGGGTGCTCGACCTGCACGCGTGTGTTCATCTCGATGAAGAAAAAACGGCCGTTCTCGTAGAGGAACTCGAAGGTGCCGGCGCCGCGGTAGCCGATGTCGATGCAGGCGCGCACGCAGCTCTCGGCCACTTCGCGGCGGAGGTCTTCCGGGATGCCGGGGGCGGGCGCTTCTTCCAGCACTTTCTGGTGCCGGCGCTGCAGGGAGCAGTCGCGGTCGCCCAGGTGGATGGCGTTGCCCTGGCCGTCGGCCAGCACCTGGATCTCGACGTGGCGCGGATTCTCCAGGAATTTCTCGAGGTAAACGGTGCCGTCGCCGAAGGCGGCTTTCGCCTCTGATTGCGTGACGTACACGGAGTTGAGGAGCGCGGCCTCGCTGTGGACGACACGCATGCCGCGCCCGCCGCCGCCTGCCGCGGCCTTGATGATCACGGGGTAGCCGATGGCCCGCGCCGCGGCGAGCGTTTGCTCGTTGTCCTCGGTGATCGCGCCGTCGGAGCCGGGCACCGTGGGCACGCCGGCGCGCTTCATGGCGGCCTTGGCCGAGACCTTGTCACCCATCAGGCGGATCACGTCGGCGGTGGGGCCGATGAACACGAATCCCGATTTCTCCACCTGCTCCGCGAAATTCGCGTTCTCGGCGAGGAAGCCGTAGCCCGGGTGGATAGCCACGCAGTCGGTGATTTCGGCGGCGCTGATGATGGAGGGGACGTTCAGGTAGCTCTGACCCGAGGGGTTGGGCCCGATGCACACGGCCTCGTCTGCAAGACGCACGTGCATCAGGTCGCGGTCGACCTTGGAGTGCACGGCCACGGTCTTGATGCCGAGTTCGCGGCAGGCGCGCAGGATGCGCAGGGCGATCTCGCCGCGGTTGGCGATCAGTACCTTGTCGAACAACATGGGGGCTCCGGTGCCGTTGCTGCTGGCGGGATCAGCCGATGCTGACCAGCGGCTGGTCGAACTCCACGGGCTGGCCGTCTTCGGCCAGGATGGCGGTGATGGTGCCCGAGGCGTCGGCCTCGATGTGGTTCATCATTTTCATGGCCTCGACGATGCAGATCACATCGCCCGCCTTCACGGTTTGTCCGACCTGCGCGAAGGCCGCCGAACCCGGGGAGGGCGAGCGGTAGAAGGTGCCCACCATGGGAGACCGCACGAGGTGGCCGCTGGGCTCTGCGGCGGCTGCCGGTGCCGGTGCGGCCGCCACGGGCGCGGCCGCGGGGGCATGCGCCTGCATCTGCATTTGCACGGGGGGCGCCGCCACCATGGTCACGCCGCTCGCGCGGCTGATACGGACGTATTCCTCGCCCTCGCGGATCTCGATCTCCGTGACGCTGGATTTCTCGATCAGCTGTATCAGTTTCTGGATGGTGCGGGTGTCCATGGGATGTCCTGTCATGCCGGGTTCGGGTGTGTGGTCAGGCGGGCGAGGGCCGCCCGCATGGCCAGTTCGTAGCCGAGCGCACCGAGGCCGGTGATGACCCCCGCCGCGACGTCGGAAAAATAGGAGTGATGCCGGAACGGCTCGCGCGCGTGCACGTTGGAGAGGTGCACCTCGATGAACGGGATGCCTACCCCGAGCAGCGCATCGCGCAGTGCCACGCTGGTGTGTGTGAAGCCGGCCGGGTTGAGAATGATGAACGAGATGCCTTCGGATCGTGCGGCGTGCACGCGCGCTATCAGTTCGTGCTCGGCGTTGGTTTGCAGCGTCTGCACATGGTGCCCGGCGGCCACGGCCAGACCGGCCAGTCGCTGATTGATCGACTCGAGCGTGTCGTGGCCATAGACCGAGGGCTCGCGACTGCCGAGCAGGTTCAGGTTGGGGCCGTGCAGGACC
>JBILEG010000488.1:0-2925 GCA_044352225.1 Pseudomonadales bacterium
GCAAGCTTCCTTGCGCAGCGTGACAAAGCCTCAGCCATCGAGGTCCTCAAAGGCTTCGTGCAGGAAGCTCCCGACGCGCCCAAGCTCAAGTTCGCGCTCGCTGAAACCTACCTGCGTGAAGGCGCTCTCGACGAGGCGAGCAAGGTTTATCAGGACATTGCAGGGGGCGGGGGCGCGAACGAGGACGTCCTCGGCGCCAAGAACGAACTTGCACGGATTGCACTGCGCGAAAACAACACTGTCGAGGCCAAGCGCATCGTTGGCGATATTCTCGGCTCGGACGCCCAGAATTCCGATGCATTGTTGGCGCGTGCGGTGATCGCTCTCGGAGAGCGCAAGACAGATGATGCGATCGCGGATTTGCGTATCGTCGTGCGCGACCAGCCACAGTCAGACCGCGCGCATCTGCTCCTTGCGCGCGCGTATCTGCAGAACAGTACGGCAGAGCTGGCAGAGCAGAGTCTGCACGACGCTCTCGAAGCGAACCCGCTGAACGGCGATGCAGCGCTTCTGTACGCGCGCGGGCGGTTGGCCAAGCAGGACTTCAAGGGGTCCCTGGAAGTTCTGGATCGTCTGCTTGCCGGAGGCAAACCGAATAACGATGCAGAAAGCCTCCGCATCCAGATCCGTCTCATGCAAAAAGACTGGAAAGCGGCCACCGACCTCGCATCCGGCGTCGCCCGAACCACCAAGAATCCGTCTTACGAGCGGTACATCCTCGCGCTCACCTTGTTTGGTCAGGAACGATATGCAGAGAGCATCGAGATGTTCCAGGCCGTGCTTGCTGAAAACCCGAAAATGGAGGGTGCCTTGGGTGGCATAGCCCGGGCCTGGCGTGCAGCGGGCGAGCCCGCAAAAGGCATCGAATTCCTCCAGGAGCGGGTCAAGGCCGATCCCTCAGGCCTCATGGCACGGGGGCTGTTGGCAGAGGAGCAGTTCCGGTCGGGGGACATTGAAGGTGCCATCGCCACGCAACGCGGCACCATAGCGGTCAAGCCTGACTCCCCCCAGGCCTATCTCAAACTCTCGACACTCCTGCTGAACCAGCAGCGTCTGGACGAGGCCGAGACCGTTTTGCGTGACGGTATCGCCGCGTGCGACTCGAAACTGGATTTGCAACTCCAGCGGGCGATGCTCCACGAGACGCGAGGCAAAAAGCAGGAAGCCATGGATGCGTACAGGGAATTGCTGGCGGCTGTTCCTACGCTGGACGTAGCCGCAAACAACCTGGCCGTACTCCTTGCGGGGGATGGCAAGGATGCGGCGAAACTTGACGAGGCCGCAACGATCGCAGGGCGCTTCGAAAGCGCCAATCAGCCGTGGTTTGCCGATACGCTCGGCTGGATCTACTTCCAGCAGAAGAATTACTCCAAGGCTGCAGACCTGTTGTCCCGCGCGGCACGCAACGCGCCCGGAGAGCCGCTTTTCCAGTATCACGCTGGCGCTGCGATGTATGAACTGAAGGACTTCACGGCCGCCCGGAAGTACCTGCAGGAAGCCGAGAGGCTCGTCGCGGCAGGCAAGACGTATCCCGAGCATGCGGAGGCCCTCGCCCTGCTCGCACGGATTCCCGCAGAGTGATGTATGACTGAACCTGGATCTCGAACAGAGGATTGACCCGTGATCAAGAAGTGCCTTTTTCCAGTGGCCGGTTATGGGACCCGGTTTTTGCCTGCCACCAAGGCAATGCCCAAGGAAATGCTACCCATCGTGAACAAACCCCTGGTGCAGTACGGTGTCGAGGAGGCGCTTGATGCAGGGCTGTTCGAGATTGCGTTCGTTACCGGCCGCGGAAAGCGCACCATCAACGATCACTTCGATACCAGTTACGAGTTGGAGCATCAGATTGCCGGCTCCGACAAGGAGCAGTACCTCCATGGCATCCGCAGTGTGATCGAGCGTGCGGTTTTCTCCACTACCCGTCAGCGCGAGATGAAGGGGCTCGGACACGCCATCCTGACCGGACAGACGCTCATTGGTGACGAGCCCTTCGGCGTGATCCTTGCGGACGATCTCTGTTTCAATCCGGGCGGTGATTCCGTGATGGCGCAGATGGTCAAGATATTCCGTCAGGTGCGCTGCAGCATCGTTGCTGTCCAGGAGGTGCCCGCTGACCAGATCCACAAATTCGGTGTGATTGCCGGAGAGCAGGTCAGGGATGATCTGTACCGGGTGACCAACATGGTCGAGAAACCGGCCGCCGACGAGGCGCCCAGCAATCTGGCCATCATCGGGCGCTATATCCTCACGCAGGATATCTTTGAGTACATCCGCGAGACGCCGCCCGGCAAGAACGGCGAGATCCAGATCACGGACGCGCTCTTGCGGCAGGCGACGGCCGGTTGCGTCATGGCGTACAAGTTCAAGGGTTTCAGATTCGATTGCGGCAGCATCGACGGATTCGTCGAGGCGACCAACTACTGCTACGAGCATTTCTACAAGCGGCAGGCCAAGCAATAGAAGAGCCTCCCTCCTGAGGAACTGATGACCCAGCACCAGAAATCCGGCTGCAATGTCTGATCAATCCATCAGGGCGCCGTCCCGTCGGCTTCTCCAGAACCACGACACGCTCGTGGTATGGGCGCAGCGATTGCTGAACATCGCCGCTGTCATCGTGCCCCTGATGTACCTGGCGCAGTGGCGTGACGGTGAAATCAAGGACAACTACCGCTACATGGCCGTGGTGGCGGTGTTGTTGATGCTGGTCATCTACCAGCAGTCAGGTGTGTACCGGCGGTTCTCCGGTCCGATCGAGGGCGTCCAGCAACTCGCGCGTGCGTGGGGTGTATTGGTGATGGCCCTCGGGGTGGTGGCCTTTTTCACCAAGACCTCCGAGGAGTTTTCTCGCACGGTACTCCTGCTCTGGGTGCTCTTTGCTTTCATCGCGCAGGCTGTTTTTTACCTCCTGATTCTCGCGATTTTCAA
>JBILEG010000081.1:0-10573 GCA_044352225.1 Pseudomonadales bacterium
AGAGCCGCCAGGAATTCTCGGTCTTCCTCGAGCAACTGAGTTCACGCCTTGTCTCCGCGGCCGAAACCATTGCCGAGGGCGGACATCTGGACGCCGAGCGCAAGAGCAACAGCAACACGCTCGACACGGCGATGCGCGACGGCATCGAACACATCCGGCACCAGATCTCGGGCACGCGTGACCTGCAGACCCTGAAGCAGGAAGTGAACACGCGGCTCGACGGTATCGGTCAGGCCTTCGAGAGCTTCCGCGAGCAGGAGGAGCGTATCGGCAGCGAAAGCGCTGCGGGCGTGCGCGCGCTGGCCGAGCGCGTCATCGAGCTCCAGCAGAAAACCCGCGACGCCGAGCTGATGATCGAGGAGCAGCGCCGCCTGGCGCACACAGACACCCTCACCCGCCTCCCGAACCGGGAAGCCTGGACGAACCGCCTCCAGCAGGAATACCAGCGCTGGCAGCGCTATCGACGTCCGCTCGCGCTGGCGGTCTGCGACATCGACAGGTTCAAGAACGTGAACGACCGCTTCGGTCACGCAGTTGGCGATGCCGTGCTGCGCGCAGTGGGAGAGTGCGTCTCATCGCAGCTCCGGAAAACCGATTTCGTGGCGCGATTCGGCGGCGAGGAGTTTGTATTCCTGCTCCCGGAGACCACCCCGGAGCAGGCAAAGGGCGCGATGGATAAAGTGCGGGAGGCCATCGCCGCCCTTTCGATCGACGCCGGTGGTCGCAAGGCCGTCACGGTGACGGCGTCCTTCGGCGTGGCAGGTTTCGCGGAAGACGATGAGCCGGACAGGGTCTTTACGCGCGCCGACACTGCGCTCTATCAGGCCAAGGCGGCCGGGCGCGACTGCGTGGTGAACTACTCGGCCGAACCCGGCTGAGGTCTCAGGCCGGGATCGGTGTCGATCGCACCGCACGCGCCCCCATCGCGCGGACCGGAGCACGCTGCCAGGACCGGCTGAGCACGCCAACCAGGGCCACCACCACCAGCGCGGCGCAACCCTGATGCATCACTGCCGGCACCAGGGGCACGACGTTGACCAGCGTGTAGACCCCAAGGGCGTACTGCACGCACACCAGCGCGAGCAGGAGGTGCATGAAGCGCTTCTGCACCACGTCGCGCGCTTGCGCGCGATAACGCAGCCACACAAAAACGACCGCCGCGAGCAGCACCGTTCCCAGAAGCCTGTGGACGAACTGCACCGTGGCGTGATCCTGCAGCAAGGACAGCCACCACGGATCCATCGCCAGCACTGCCTCGGCGATCCAGCGATCACCCATCATGGGGAAGGTATTGAACCCCCAACCGGCTCGTAGACCAGCGACGAAAGCACCATAGAGGATCTGTACCACCGTGAGTCCGCTGACCACCCCCAGCGCCCACGGCGGAACGCCCTCGCCGCCACGCTCTTGCGCCTGCTGCGGCCGCAGCGACAACAGAACCCACGTCAGATACCCGATTATCACCAGCGCGAGGCCGAGGTGAGCGGCCAGCCGGAAATGGCTGACGCGCGGCTCATCAACGAGGCCGCTCTTGACCATCAGCCAACCCACGAACCCCTGCGTACCGCCGAGCAGCAAGGCAATCCCGAGACGGATCGCCAAGGGCCGCTCGAAGGCACGCCGCGCGAGGAACCAGAAGAACGGAATCGCGAATGCCATGCCGATCGCACGACCGAGGACGCGGTGTACGTACTCCCAGAAGAAGATTCCCTTGAACCCCGCAAGATCCATGTCGGGATGCGTGAGACGGTACTGCGGGTACTGCTTGTAGGCCTCGAACGCGAGGTGCCAGTCGGACTCCGACAAGGGCGGCACGATCCCCATGATCGGCTCCCACTCGACCATCGACAGGCCAGACCCGGTGAGTCGGGTAATGCCGCCAACCACCACCATGGTGAAAACCATCGCAATGACCGTCGCGAGCCAGATGCGCACGGCCCGCGCGGAGTGGCGCAGTTCAGGATGCTGTGTCATCGGCCTTGCCTTCTTCCGGGGTCACGGATTCGATGTACTCGTCGAGGGGCTTCGCCAGTTCACCGTAGATGTAATCCGAGACCTTGAACGACCATCCCGAGAGTCTCGCGTTGATCGCAGCGGATTCCGCCACCGGGTCAGGTGCAGCGGGCGACGCAGCCGCGTCCTTGGCGACGCCGGACGATGAATCACCCTGGACTGCAGGCTCCCCGGATGCCCTCACGCGGATCCAGTTGCCATCGGCAGCCTTCACCGCATCGATATCGAGCGTCAGCCCGTCGAGGAAGCGGATGCGGTTGCTGGCAAGGGATGCACCCGCGAACGCCTCGTCGGTGGCCTTGCGGACATCTTCCGCCTCCGCCGTGATGACGGCCCGCGCAGCGGCATCGAACACGGAGTCATAGCGCGGGCGTTTGCCGGCAGGGAGAGAAGCAAGCGCAAGACTCGGCGTGGCAGCGTCTGGCCGACTGGCCTCGAAACCCGAGCCATCGGCCAGACTGCGGGTGACGCCTGCGACACGTTCGAAATCGAGGCCGATGAGCCTCCTGTCGATCCAGTCAGCAGGATCGGCGAAGGCCTGTGGCGAGCGGTCGACGAGCCAGGTCTGTGCCTCACCGGCGAGCCGGACATAACGACCCTTGCGCCCTTCAGCAGCATTACCTACCAGAACCCGCCACGCGGGGGCCGTGTCGTCACGCCAGATCTCCACCAGCACGGCGGTGCTCTCGGGCGTGTCGATATCCTCCAGACCAAGACGACCGAAGAACTCGGGCTTGGCGGTCTTCTGTTCGATGACACGTGCCACCGAGAGTTCTTTCAGCAAATCCCCGAGGCGCTCCATGTCGACCGGGTAGGACTCCCGCTCGGACAGACCCCACGCGCCGGCTTGCAGGCGCAGGCTTGATCGCGCCTTGGGCGATGCGAGATCGATGCGACGGATCTCGCCGAGCGCAGGCTTGAGGCCTTCGAGCCACGGCTCTCCCGCGGCCGTGCCGGAGGCAGGTTGCCGCTGCTGCCCGAAGAAGGCCGCCAGCAGGATGAGTGTCCCGACCATAGCAGCGGCCAGACCAAGGCGTTGTGTGCGCGTCATGGCAGATCCTCCCTCAGGCAAGGCCACGTGCGTCACGCGACTGCGCCCGGCGCACCCGCAGACGATGCCATCCGAAGAGCGCGAGGGTGAGCAACACAGGAGCGACGACGATATTCACCACCTTGAGCACCATGCCCAGGCGTTCGATGTCGCTGTCCATGCGATGTCGCACTTCACGCAATTCCTTGCGGATCCGGAGCTTCTGATCCTGGAACTCGTCAAGGGTCGCCTCCTGCTCGGGCGATAGCATCAGCTCGCGCGCATCGCCCTTGCCGCTCTGCAATTCCTCCAGACGTTTCTCGGTGTCGTCGAGTCGCTTCTGCAACTCGTCGGCACTCGCACGGTAACGCGCCTCGGCGTCGAGGCGGATCGACTGAACAAGGTCGAAGGGGCGGGAGAAACGGCCACGGCTGCGCACCTGTATGAGCGCGGAACTGCCGCTCAGGTTCTCGATGCCGTTCTGGAGAAATGCGGCATTGTCAGCCCATGCGGTGGCAATACGCTGACCGAAGAAGTTCTGCACCTGTACCCAGAAGCGGTCCGCGAGCATGTCGGCATCGGCCACGATGACGACGTTGATGTCTTTGGCATCTGCGACGTGGGCTTCGCCTTCCTTTTGCGGTCCCTGGAAAGCCGACTTCGCAGGCCCGCTTATCCGCGCAGCCAAGGTGTAGCGCTGACCTCCTGACGTGAAATCGGCCAGTAAAGCGGAGGGATCCCGCGTGGCCTGCATGCGAACGCTATCGATCAGGCCGGCCCTGTCAGAACTCTGCAACAGCGGCTCGAAGCGCGTTGTCGCGCCCTTCGCTGGCGCAAGGGCCCCTGCGAATCCGAGGTTGAGACTCTCGAGGCGCGCCGTGACGACATCTGCCGATGCCACATTGTCGGGCCCAAGCCCGAGAAAGCCGGGATGTGCCACGGGCTGCTGGTCTGCCGCAATGCTGATCTGCAGGGCCGTACCGGGATCGCCCACCACCTTGTCCATCTGGTAGTCCACGCCCCAGGCGGCGAAGAGACTGCCGAGCGACGAGGCAGTGGCGCCGGGCTCCTGCGGCATCATCGGATTCGGCGCGGCACGCGCGGACTCGCAGAGGGGGTCCACGAAGACCAGAGCCTTGCCACCCTTCATCACGAACTGGTCCACGGCGTATTGCATCGCGGGGCTCAGCGTGGACGGATGCACGAGGAGCAGCGTCGTGATGTCCGGGTCGATGCGCTCGGCCTGCGGGCCGATGGTGCGCACGTCGAAGCCTTCGCGAAGTTGATCGATCACCATCCACGCGGGCGTAGGCTGCGAGCTCATCATGTCGAAGCCGCCTGCAAGTTGCAGACCGGAGATCAGCCCGATCACAGGCTTCTTCGTCGCCGTCAGCGAGGCCAGCAGCTTGCTCAGCTCGTACTCGAGGAATTCTTCCCGCTCGGGCTGGAAGAAGGGCAGCACCTGTTTTTCGCCGTAGGCATTTGTGGCAGCAAGACCGAGATAGATTTTCTCTCCGCCGGCATCGAGCGGCACGGCCTGCAGGCCGAACTCGCCTGCCTGATCCTCGGCCTCGGAAAACGGTTCGGGATCGATCACATGCAAACGGATCCTGCCGTCGGCTTCGTGCGCGTACTCCTCGAGCAGTTCACGCACGCGACGCGCATAACCGCGCAATGGCGCTGCCTCACGCGTCGCCTTGTCGGAGAAAAAGAAGTACATGTCGATCGGCTCGCCGATGCCGGCGATGATCTCGCGGGTGCCATCAGAGACGGTGTAGAGAGCACCCTCGGTGAAATCGATCCGCAGCCGCCCGAACAGGAGCGTGTTGATCGCACTGAATGCGATGAAGCCGAGGACCAGCAGGACGAGCGCGATGCGCGGGTAATTCTTGCGATTGGGCATGGTTCAGTCCGCCTGCTTCAGTTCGATGACCACGGCGGTGGCAGCAAGCCACGCGACCGTGAGCGACACGAAGAACAGCACGTCGCGAAGACCGATCACGCCCTTCGAAACGGCGGTGAAGTGGGTGAGGAAACTCATGGAGGCAATGGCGTCGATCAGCAGCCGGGGCGCCCAGCCACTCAATGCGTCGAGCACCAGCGGGAAACCGCTCAGGATGAACAGGAAGCAGACAACCACCGTGGTGATGAACGCAATGACCTGGTTGCGGCTGAGCGCCGACATGCAGGAGCCGATCGCGAGAAAACTCCCCGCCATGAGCCAGCTGCCCAGATAACTCGCGAGTATCACGCCGTTGTCCGGTGCGCCCAGGACGTTGACCGTGATCCAGAGCGGAAAACTGAGCGCCAGCGCGAGACCGGTGAACAACCACGCGGCCAGAAACTTCCCGATCACGGCATCCATGCGGGTCAGTGGCAGCGTGAGCAGCAATTCGATGGTGCCGCTCTTGCGCTCCTCGGACCACAACCGCATGGCGATGGCCGGTACGAGAAAAAGATAGAGCCACGGATGGAAGCTGAAGAACGGCGCCAGATCCGCTTGCCCGCGCTCGTAGAAGCCGCCGATGTAGAACGTGAAGACAGCTCCGAGCACGAGGAAGATCAGCACGAATACATAAGCCAGCGGGGTAGCGAAATAGGCCGCGAGCTCGCGGCGCGCGATGAGGCTCACCATGTTCATCAGGCTGCCTCCCTCGTGATGTGGCGGAACACCTCATCCAGGCGCCCCCGCTCGACGTGCAACTCCTCAGCCACCCAGCCCTGGTCGTGCACCAGTCGCGCCAGCGCCGCAAGCGGGCTCGCATCGGGCTGCGGCAGCACCAGCAGTCGCCTGCCAGCTCCATCGGCACGTACCTCGCGCACGCCGGGCAGTGCGGATATCGCGGCAACGGCACCTGCATAGGCTTCGGCAAGATGCAGATGTACGGCACGGTGCGTGGGTGAGCGTGCCTCCAGCTCGGCCGGCGTCCCGTCTGCTACGAGCCGGCCATGGGCAATGATGATCGCGCGGTTGCAGACCGCGTGGACCTCTTCGAGGATGTGGGTGGAAACGACGACGATCTTCTCGGCCGAGAGGCCGCGGATCAGTTCCCGCACCTGGTGTTTCTGGTTCGGATCGAGCCCGTCGGTGGGCTCGTCGAGAATGAGAACCTGCGGGTCATGGAGGATCGCCTGCGCGAGGCCCACGCGCCGCTTGAAACCCTTCGAGAGGGTCTCGATGCGCTGGTGCAGCACGCCCCCGAGATCCATGCGCTCCACCACCGAGGAGACGCGCGAGCCGAGTTCGTTGCCACCGAACCCGCGCACCTTGCCGATGAAGAGCAGGAAATCGCGTACGTCCATGTCCTCATAGCTGGGAGCGCCTTCAGGGAGGTAGCCGATGAGGCGCCGCGCCGCGAGGGTCTGCTCCTGTACGTCGCACCCGAAGATGTTGACGCTACCGGCGCTCGGTGCGATGAAGCCGGCGATCATCTTCATGGTGGTGGATTTGCCGGCGCCGTTGGGGCCGAGGAAGCCCAGAACCTCGCCGGGGCGTACCGTGAAACTGAGATCGTCCACGGCAGTGAAGCCGCCGAAGCGGCGGCTCAGGTGGCTCACTTCGATCATGCGTACTCCTTGAGGCAAACAACTCTGTGGCCTACATGGCGCCGGGAACCGGGCCGGACTATAGCGACGGGCACGGCATGCGGCAACGCCGCGGCAAAGCCTTGCTGGTATCCTGCCCGCACGGCGCCAGCCGGTCGGACAGATGACGAGCGGAGAAGTTTCATGCACATCCGGATCTGCGGAATTTTTCTTGCGCTTCTGTCCTTTGCCACGCTGGCCGCCCCCGCGCCGGGCAACGCGAAAGCAGTCCCCTCCACGCGCCCCGAGTACGGCGTTCTCTACACCGCCTGGATCCGCGCAGGCGATCCGCAGGCAACCGTGCGAATCCGGCTGAGCCGGAACGCCGAGTGGGTGCGCTGGCTGCGCTTGCAAGCGCCGCCTGACAGGTACACGCAGATCAAGGGCAGCGGGACCATCACACGGGAGGGCGACCAGATCCTGTGGCGGCCCGCCGGCAAAACACCGTGGCTGCAGTACAACGTGAACCTCGAGAGCAAACGGGAATCCGGCCGCTTCGACGGCATGATCACTGCTGACTGGGGAATCTTCAGGGCAGACGATCTCGCTCCGGTCGTTCGGGCCGACATGGAAGACGGTACGCAGTCGCGTGCGAAGCTCAGCCTGAATCTGCCGGACGGCTGGGGCGCTGCCACTCCCTACCCCGCTTATGCGAGCGGGCGACTGAAGATCGACAACCCGCGCAAGATCTTCGACCGCCCCGCCGGCTGGATGGCCATAGGCAAACTGGGTGTCCGCCGGGAGCACATAGGAGACACCCGCGTCACCATCGCCGCGCCGACCGCGCAGGGGGTGAGACGCATGGATACGCTCGCATTCTTCCGCATGACACTTCCCACGCTGCAGGGGATTTTTCCGGGCTTCCCGGAACGGCTTCTGGTGGTAAGTGCCGGCGACCCGATGTGGCGCGGGGCGCTCTCCGGTCCGGGGAGCCTGTTCGTGCACGCGGACCGCCCTTTCATCAGCGAGAACGGCACCAGCACCTTCCTGCACGAACTGGTGCACGTCGCCATGCGCGCCCGGAGCAGGCCCGATTCGGACTGGATCGTCGAGGGGCTCGCGGAGTACTACTCACTGGAAGTCCTGCACCGCTCTGGCGCGCTGAGCGATGCGCGTTTCGAGAAAGCGCATGCATCGCTTGCTGCATGGGCTGCCGAGGCACCTTCGCTGGACGTTCCACACTCCACAGGCCCGGTCACGGCGAAGGCCGTGGGCGCGTTGCGCGCGATCGATCGCGAGATCCGGAGCGCGAGCAAGGGCCGCAAAAGCCTGGACGATGTGGCGCGCGCGCTGGCAGAAGCTGACGAGGCCGTGACCCGCGCGCGCTTCGACACGCTCGTGGCTGCAGCCAAAAAAGGTTGAGCCCTGAACGCCGGCGCTAGCCCGCAGACAGCCCCAGTTCACGCAGGATCTCGGCCGTATGCTGCCCCGGCGCCGGAGCCGGGCCCGCCTCGCGCTTGTTGACACCCTCCATGAAGATCGGGCTGTTCACCGTGTGCGTGGCAGCACCAGCAGGCATCGACAGCGGAAGGAGCCCGCCGTTCTGCACAACCTGAGGGTCGGTGATCACCTCGTCCAGCGTGCTCACGGCAATCAGGTCGATGCCCTGCCCGGCCATCACCGATTGCCAGTGCGGCCAGTCTTCCTGCGCCGCACGCTCCTCGAACAGCCGGATCAGTGCAGAGGCATGCGCGCGCCGCTCCGGCGTCGACGTGAACCGTTCGTCCTCCCCCAGATGGCCCAGCCCGAGCGCCATCGCAAAGCGCAGCCAGTCGCGCTCCTCATCGAAGAGCCACGGGTAGAACCAGTGACCGTCGCGCGTGCCGTAGGGGATGGCGAGCGCATTCGACATCTCGTGGCGCGGGGTTTCCAGCTGCACCTCGGCGCCGGCGAGCCGCGCTGCCAGCGGGATGGCATTTGCCCATAGGCCGTTCGCCAGCAGCGAGCTGTAGACCTTGCTGCCCTGCCCCGTGCGCTCTCGCTGATAGAGCCCCAGCATCACGGCGCCGAACATCGACATCGCACTGGCGTGATCGCCCCAGCCCAGAATGCCCCCGGCGGGCGGCGCGTCGCGGTAGCGCATGCGATCCATCATGCCCGAGCGCGCCCACCAGCCCGTGCGATCGAAGGCCGCGAGGTTGGCGTGCGGGCCCTGCTCCCCATAGCCCGTGAGCTGCCCGTAAACGAGGCGCGGGTTGTGCTCCCGGAGGTCTGCCCAGCGCAGCTTGAGTTTGGCGAGCACGGCGGGGGGGAAATTGGTGAGAAAGACATCAGCCGTCCGCACCAGCGCGAGCAGCGCTGCGTAGGCGTCGTCCTGCTTGAGATCGAGCATGACGCTCTTCTTGTTGCGACCGGTGAGTTGCCAGGGGTAGTTCTCGGCGGACTGCGGAAATCCGGGCACGAACTGCGCGCACCAGCGGTAGGTATCGCCACCAGGCGGGGGTTCGATCTTGATCACCTCGGCACCAAAGTCTCCGAGCACGGTGGCCGCGGCAGGCGCTGCCACCCAGGAGCCGCAATCGATGACGCGCATTCCTTCGAGCAGCATGAGCAGGGTCTCCGGGGCCGGTCTGCAGTGGGTGGAAAGATCATAACGGCGCAACGGCCCGCGGCGCTTAACAAAGCGTAATGGCCCCAAGATGGAGCGAGACGTACCGCATGCAACACAATGTTCGCCCTTGTCCGTGGAGCGCTCAGACGCGTGCCCATCGATCCCCGCGAACCGGCTGACGAATACGACTACATCGTGGTGGGTGCAGGCTCCTCGGGCTGCGCGCTTGCCGCGCGACTGACGCGCGATGCAAGCCGGCGCGTGCTGCTGCTGGAAGCAGGCGGCATGGACCGCCATCCCATGATCCACGTGCCGCTGGGCTTCGCCTTCCTCATGAAGAACCCGAGCGTCAATTGGTGCTACCGCACCGAGCCCGAGCCGCAACTGCACTGGCGACGCATCGACTGGCCCCGCGGCAAGGTGGTGGGCGGTAGCAGCGCCATCAACGGCATGGTCTACATCCGGGGGCAGCGCGAGGACTACGACGCCTGGGCGGCGGATGGCAACCCGGGATGGTCTTTCAACGAACTGCTGCCCTTTTTCATCCGCACGGAACACAACACCCGTGGTGCCTCCGAGCTCCACGGCACCGGTGGCGGCGTATGGGTCGGCGAAGTTGGCCCCAAGCTCGACGCCACCGACCTCTTCATCCAGGCGGGCGTGAGCACAGGTTTAGCCCACAACCCGGACTTCAACGGCCCGGTGCAGGAAGGCATCGGCCGCTTCCAGGTGAACGTTCGCCGAGGCGTTCGCCAGACGGCGGCCACGCATTTCCTCAAGCCCGCACTGCGCCGCGCAAACCTGCACCTGTTGACGCGCGCGCTCGTGACCGGACTCGACATCGAGGGTGATCGTGTAACGGGACTCCGCTACGCGAAGGGCAAAGAAACGCGTCATGTGCGTGCTCGCCACGCCGTTGTGCTGAGCGGTGGCGCGATCAACACGCCTCAGATATTGGAGCTCTCCGGTGTCGGCAGACGGGAGGTCCTCAAGCGCGTGGGAATCGAGCTGCGCCATACGCTGCCCGGCGTCGGCGAAAACCTGCAGGACCACTTGACGGTCAACATCCAGCAGGGGCTTCGCCACACCGAAACCTTTGCCAAACACACCACGCCGGGGGCGCTGCTCGGCAACATCCTCAAGTGGGCGATCAGCCGCGAGGGATTGCTGACTCACCCCGCATGCCAGGCCGGCGCCTTTTTCCGCTCCTCTCCCGAGGTAGAGCGCCCGGATTCACAGATTCACTACACACCGGCCGCCGGCCGCACGGACGAACGCGGCAACATGGTGACGGTGCCCGGCACCACCGCTACGGTCTGCCATCTGCGCCCGGAGAGTCGCGGCAGCGTGCACCTGCGCTCAGCAGCGCCAGACTACGCGCCCGCTATCCGCGC
>JBILEG010000082.1:0-10563 GCA_044352225.1 Pseudomonadales bacterium
TGATCGGTGCGCCGCTCATCATGGCTGTCTTCGCCACGCACGTGGCCGCACGGCAACTGCGCGACACGCTGTTCGCGCTGTGGTTCATCCTGGTGACGATCAAGATGGCGGCCTTCATCTGGGCCGGAGTGGATCTGCAACTCGCCGCGCAGCTCTGGCTTTTTCCCTGTGCTGCCGTGGGTCATGTGCTCGGGCTGCGACTGCACGCCTACATGCAGCGCGCAGACCCGAAGCGCTTCTACCGGATTCTCGGCTGTGTGCTGCTCGTGGCGAGCGCGGCGGGGCTGTTCATGTAACCCGCCTGCGCTCTCGCCAAACGAGGGCTATTTCAGCAGGTGCTGCTGCCAGAACAGCACCGAGGCCGCATCGAAATAATCGATGTTGGGCTTCTTCTGGAAACCGTGCCCCTCGTCCTTGAACAGCAGATACCACACGTCCTGCCCGTTCGCGCGCACGGCATCCACGATCTGGCGCGCCTCGGACGCGGGCACGCGCGGATCGTTCGCGCCCTGCGCCACGAGGAGCGGTCGCTGTATGCGTACGGCATTGCGCACGGGCGCGATGCCGGTGAGGAAGGCGTGCATTGCCGGGTCGCGCTCGTCGCCGTATTCCGCACGGCGAAGATCTCTGCGGTAGCTCTCGGTCGCTTTCAGGAAGGTGACGAAATCGGAGATGCCGACGATGTCGATGCCCGCCGCGATGCGGTCGGAGTAATCGACCAGGCTCGCGAGCACCATGTAGCCGCCGTAGCTGCCACCCGTCACACCCACGCGTTTTGCATCGAGCTCCGGTTGGCGCGCGATCCAGTCGAGCAGGCTTCCGATGTCCTTCACCGAATCCTTGCGCTTCATGCCGTTGTCGAGCAGGAGGTAGGACTTTCCGTAGCCTGCCGAGCCACGCACGTTGGGCACCAGCACCGCGACGTTCAGCTCGTTCAGCAGAAACTGCGTGCGCGCGTTGAAGTAAGGCAACGCCTGGGCTTCCGGGCCGCCATGGATGGACACCACGACGGGGAAGGGCCCCTTGCCCTTCGGGCGATAGTAGAACGCGGGGATGGTGCGGGGCTTGCCATCGACGGTGTCGAAGGTCGGGTAGCGCACGAGCGTGGGTTCGATGAAAACATCCGGGTCCAGGTCGCCGACTTCGCTCTTGGTCCAGCGCACGAGCGAGGTCTTGCCGGGCTCGATCACGTAGATGTCAGACGGCGCATCCGCGCGGTTCAGGTTGAAGGCGAGGCGTTTGCCCTCTGCGTCAAAGTCGATGGCATCGATCACGCCCGTGGGCAGGGCGGGCAGCGCCAGCGGCCTGAAATCCGGGAGGCCGAGCACGTGCAGGCGGCTCACGCCGTCCTCGTTCGCGACGAAGGCGAGATGCTGTCCTTGCCGGTCCACCGCGAGCAGCGTCACGTCCCACGGTATGTGCGAACTCAGCACGCGCGAGCCCTTCTTGCCCGGCAAGCGCTGGCGCAACTGCATGAACTCGCTGTTCTCGTCGGAGAGGTAGAAGATCCCCTGCCCGGCCGGACCATAGGCCGCCGCGGCGACCGCTGCCTTGCCGCCTTCGAGCGGGAATTCCTGCAGCGCGCCGTTCCCGAGGTCTATTTCGGCGGGATGGCTCTCGTTGATCGAGACGTAGCGCATCACCAGAAGCCGCTGTCCGTCGGGAGAGAATCCCAGCGGGTACCACGCGCCGCCCTCTGCGAGCACAGTGCGGCGCTTGCCGCTGGCGATGTCTGCAACCCAGATGTCGGTATCGGCGCCGTTGCGCTCCGTGCTGCCCCAGGCCACCTGCGTGCCGTCGGCGGAGAGCACGGGTTGCTCGTTGCGCGAGCGCTTGCCGTTGCTGAGTAGCCGGGTCTCGCGCGTTTCCATGTCGCGCCAATACAGCTGCCAGAACTCCGAACCCCCCTCGTCGCGCAGGAACACGAAGCCCGGCTTCCCGCCCGCGGAGGCGACAGCCACGTTCACCGGCTCGCGGTAGAACGTGAGCTGCTCGCGCATACCCAGAGGTTCACTCACCCGATGCGCCTGGCTGGTGTCGCCGAAGCGTGTCAGCACGATCAGGCTGCCGTCGCGGGTCCAGCCTCCGAGCATTGCCTGGCGGGTGTTCTGGTAACGCGACAGGCGCTCGAGGAGCGCCGGCGGAATCGCCGGGACGTTCTCGGTGACACGTTGGCCGACCGCCTCGCTGCGCACCGGTTCTGCTGCGGCCTCGGCGAGGGGCGGCGCGGCAAGGAACAGTAACGGGAGCAGGCGCAGCGCGGGCCGAAGCAGCGTGAGATTGAAAAGGGGCACGTCCGGTCTCCGTTGTGGTTCAGTTTCAGGGCCGGCCGCTTCCGCCTGCCTGCGCGCCACCATCAGACGAGTGGCACGCCGCCCAGAAAACGGTGCAGGTACAGCAAGATCCCCGCCCAGCCCGCCACGCCCGCGGCCACCGCGATCGCATCACGCTGCCAGCCAGAGGCCGGGTAACGCGTGCCGCTCGCGGCATCCCGCGCCCGCGCAGCGTGATAGGCGAAGATCGACCAGCCCAGCACGCTCCCGAAGAGCGCCACATCGGCCAGCCTGCCGTTGGCGAGCAAATGGGCAAAGGCCCACACCCGTGTGCCGAGCAGCATCGGGTGCGCCACCCACTGCCGTATGTGCGTGCCGGGCACGTAGGTTGCCGTGAGCAGCACCATCGAGACCAGCATCAGGGCCAGCGTGACCGTGCGCGCCCACGCCGGCGGGTGGTAGAGCTCGGGTGAGTCGAGGCGCACGGCCGCATAGCCGCTCACCACCAGCCAGATGCCGGCCAACGAGACGAGCGAATAAACACCCCGCCAGCCCTGCAGGCCTATGCGTGCGATGGCAGCGCTGCGCAGCGGTTCGGCCACGATGCGTGCCGAGTGCATCCCCAGGACGAGCAGCAGCCCTGCGATCAGCGTGCCCATGGCGGAGTTCCCGATCAGCCCCAGACGCAGGCAACGAATTTGTTGCCGTCCAGGTCGCGGAAGTACGCGCCGTAGAAGTCGTCGCCGCGCAGGCCGGGCGCGCCTTCGTCCGTGGCACCAAGGGAGATCGCCTTGTTGTAAATGCGGTCCGCGATTTCACGGGTACCTGCGTTGATGGCCACCATCACGCCGTTGCCTACGCTCGCCTCGTTGCCATCGTAGGGCTTGATCGCGGCGATCATCGGCTGCCCGGCGCCCGCGGACCAGATGATCATGCGATCGAACTCCATTGCACGGGTGGCGCCGAGTTCGCCAAGGATGGCGTCGAAGAAAGCGCCGGCACGGGGGAGGTCATTGGTTCCGACGGGCACGTAAGCAAGCATGCAGAGCTCCAGAGCAGGATGGTGAAGACCCGCGCATTATTCGGCAGCCGGGGGCGAATGAGGAAGGGGAAGGCGGCCTCGGCGTGTTCACCCGCTTCCGTGGCCTATCCACCGGCTGTTGATGCACACTGGCCACTCATCCTGAGGAGATATCCCATGCGCCTTCGCCCCCTCGCCCTGCTCGTTCCCGCCGCGCTCGCCCTTCTCGGCAGCACCGCGCGTGCCGAAGACACGCACGCCCTGATCGCCGCAGCCGCGCAGGCCGCAGAAGCGCAGGTGGTGGCCTGGCGCCGGGATATCCACGAGCATCCCGAACTCGGCAACCGCGAGAAGCGCACCGCGGCGCTGGTCGCGCGGGAGCTGAAGAAGCTCGGCTTCGACGAGGTGCAGACCGGCATCGCGCACACCGGCGTGGTGGGCATTCTGAAGGGCGGCAAGCCGGGCGGCGTGGTGGCGCTGCGCGCCGACATGGACGCGCTCCCGGTGGAGGAAAAGAGCGGCCTGCCCTTCGCCTCGAAGGTACGCATGGAATACAACGGCACCGAGGTGCCGGTGATGCACGCCTGCGGTCACGATGCGCACACCGCCATCCTGATGGGTGTGGCCACGGTGCTCGCGGGCATGCGTGATCAGATCCCGGGCACCGTGAGCTTCGTGTTCCAGCCCGCAGAGGAAGGGGCCCCCGAGGGTGAGGAAGGCGGCGCGCGCCTCATGATCAAGGAAGGGCTCTGGGAGAAAACAAAACACCCCACCGCGATCTTCGGCCTGCACACCTGGCCCGGCCCGGCCGGCAGCATCCTGTATCGCAGCGGCCCCACCATGGCCGCATCTGACACCATCAAGATCGTCGTGAAAGGCAAGCAGACCCACGGCTCGCAGCCCTGGGGCGGCATCGACCCGATCGTGGTGGCCGCGCAGATCGTACAGGCGCTGCAAGTGATTCCCAGCCGCCAGCTCGACATCACCAAGGCGCCCTCTGTTGTCACCATCGGCAGCATCCACGGCGGCGTACGGCACAACATCATTCCCGACTCGGTGGAGATGACGGGCACCGTGCGCAACTTTGACGAAGGCATCCGCAAGGACATGCTGGCGCGCATCACGCGCACTGCGACGTCCATCGCGGCGGCCTCCGGCGCCGAGGCCACCGTCACGGTCGACAGCCATGGTGCCGGCGTGACCTACAACGATCCGGCGTTGGTGAAACAGATGGAGCCCTCGCTCCGTGCGGCCGCGGGAGACAAACTCATGGACGCCCCGCTCATCATGGCCTCGGAGGATTTTTCCGATTACCAGCAGGACATTCCCGGCCTGTTTTTCTTCCTCGGCGGCAACAAGGATGGGGTGGGGCCTGGCGAGGCCGCGGCCAACCACTCGCCGCTCTACTTCGTGAACGAAACCGCACTGGTGCCCGGTGTGCGCACGCTCGCCACGCTGGCGGTGGATTACCTGCAGCAGAAAGCCCCGAAGTGACGCGGGCCTAGAACTCGCTCGCCTGCGGGTTGCGGCTGTACCAGTCGACACCCGCGCTGTCGCGTTCGCGGCGGATCATGCGCCGGCCTATCAGGCAGTTCAGGTGCGCGAGCGTCTCGCCGGTGGCCATGGCGAGCGTGTCGTTCTCCAGTTCGCGGCGGAACATCACGCGCGAGCAGTCCACCGCGCGCTTGGGCTCCTCCAGATGCTCGACCAGCTTGGCCAGCCCGCGCTCGTGGCTGTCGATGATCTGCGTGAGCCGCACGTGCAGCCCGTAGAACGGCGCCTGGTGCGCGGGCAGCACCAGCACGTCATCCGGCAGCCGCTCGCGGATGCGGGCGCTCGAGAGCAACCACTCGCGCAGCGGGTCACCCTTGGGTTCGGTGGGGAAGACGCTCACGTTCGGTGTGATGCGCGGCAGTACCTGATCCCCCGCGATCAGGAGCTTCAGCGCAGGGCAGTAGAGCGCGGCGTGCTCGGGCGAATGCCCCTGGCCCACGACCACCTGCCAGTAGCGCCCGTCGATCTGCAGGGTCTCGGATTCCACCAGCCGGCGGAAGCTCTCGGGCAGCGGCGAGATGTTCATGCCGAAACCACCGAAGCGGGCGCGGTAGTTCTCCAGCGCGCGCTCGTCGTAGCCCGCGGCGCGGTAGAAACGGATCGCCACCTCGGGCGCAGGCTTGCCGGTGTCGTCGGCGAGCGTGTGGCACATGAGGAATTCCTCGCGCGTCATCCACAGCTCGCAATCGAAGCGCTGCGTGAGCCAGCCGGCGAGCCCCACGTGGTCCGGATGCAGGTGAGTACAGATCACGCGGTGCACGGGTTTGCCGGCCATGAAGCCGGTGCTCAGGTGTTCCCAGAGCGCGCGGGATTCGGGCAGGTCGAGGCAGGTGTCGACGATGGTCCAGCCGTCGCCGTCTTCCAGCAGCCACAGATTGATGTGATCCAGCGAGAGCGGCATGGGGAAGCGCAGCCACCACACCCCCTCGGCCACGCGGAAGGGCTCACCGGGCTCGGGCGCCGCGTGTGGCCCCCATGGATAGTGCAGGCCGCGCAGGGTGTCGGCAGGCGAGATGGCCATGATGCAGTACCTCTGTACTCCGGATCGGATCCCTGTCAGCGGAGCATGGCCGCTGCGGGTGCGATACGCCCTAAACGCTTTCCAGCTTTGCCATCGAGACCACCAGCCACTTCGCGCCTTCCGTCGCGAAATTGACGTTGACGCGCGCGTGCGCGCCCTGGCCCTCGAAACCGATCACCACGCCCTCGCCGAAACGCGGGTGCCGCACCCGCTGCCCCAACCGCAGGCCCTCGCTCTCTTCCTGCCGGAATCCCCCGTGACCACCCCCCGGAAAAATGGGGTCTGACCCCATTTTCCTGGGGCCATGGGAAATGGGGGTCTGACCCCATTTGTTCGAGGAATTCCAGCTGCCCATGGGCCGCGTGACCTGCAGGCGCGGGCGGATTTCCTGAAGGAGTTCGGGCGGGATCTCGCGCAGGAAGCGCGACATGCCGTTCATGGTCTCTCGCCCGTGCAGGCGGCGGCTCTCGGCATAGCTCATGATGAGCCGCTGCATGGCGCGGGTGATGCCGACGTAACAGAGGCGGCGCTCCTCTTCGAGGCGCCCGGGTTCTTCGCGGGACATCGCGTGGGGGAAGAGGTTTTCCTCCATGCCCGCCAGAAACACCAGCGGGTACTCGAGGCCCTTGGCCGAATGCAGCGTCATCAGCTGTACGCTGTCCTCGAACTCCTCGGCCTGCGTGTCGCCGGCATCGAGCGATGCGGTGTCGAGGAACTGCTCCATCGCGCCGCGCTCGGGATCCTCGGGCGTGAAGGCGCGGCAGGCGCTTACCAGTTCCTCGAGGTTCTCGACGCGCGTCTCGCCGCGCTCGCCTTTCTCGGTGCGGTGGTATTCGAGGAGACCCGTGACCAGCAGCACGCGATCGACTTTTTCGGCGAGCTCCAGCGATTCGATGTCGCGCTGCAGCTGGTTCACCATGTCGATGAAACCCTGCAGCGCGTTGCGTGCCCGTGCGGGCAGGGAAGAAGCGATGTCCTTTGCCGCTGCCCACAACGGCACCGAGCGCGTACGCGCCGCAGCCCGTATCGCATCGATGGTGCTGGTGCCGATGCCGCGCGGCGGCGTGTTCACCACGCGCTCGAAGGCCGCATCGTCGTTGCGGTTCAGCAGGAGGCGCAGGTACGCGAGCGCGTTCTTGATCTCGAGCCGCTCGTAGAAGCGCAGGCCCCCGTACACGCGATACGGAATGCCCGCGCGCAGCAGCGCTTCTTCCAGCACCCGTGACTGCGCGTTCGAGCGGTACAGGATCGCGGACTCCGCGCGCTGGTGCCCCCCGGCGATCCACTTCTGCAATTCATCGACGATGTAGCGCGCCTCGTCCTGCTCGTTGAAAGCGGCGTAGAGCGTGATCGGATCGCCTTCGCCGCCGTCGGTCCAGAGGTTCTTTCCGAGGCGCCCGTAGTTGTTGGCGATGACGGCGTTGGCAGCGTTCAGGATGTTCGCCGTCGAGCGGTAGTTCTGTTCGAGGCGCACCAGCCGCACGCCCGTGAAATCGCGCTGGAACTGGTGGATGTTCTCGATCTTGGCGCCGCGCCAGCCGTAGATGGACTGGTCGTCGTCGCCCACCGCGGTGACGCGCGCCTCGGGGCCGGCGAGTGCGCGCAGCCACTTGTACTGGATGGTGTTGGTGTCCTGGAACTCGTCGACCAGCAGGTGCTGGAAACGCTGGCGATAGTGCGCGAGCAGCGCCGCGTCCTTCAGCCACAGCTCCCAGGAGCGCAGCAGCAGCTCGGCAAAATCCACCATGCCGCCGCGCTCGCAGGCAGCCTCGTACTGGCGATAGACGGATAGCAGTGTCGACTGCACGGGCTCGCCGTGGTCTTCGATCTCGAAGGCGCGGCGGCCCTCGTCCTTGTGCGAGTTGATCCACCACTGCGTTTGCTTGGGCGGCCAGCGGTCCTCGTCGAGGTTCATGTCGCGCGTGACGCGTTTGATGACGCGCAGCTGGTCGTCGGAGTCGAGGATCTGGAAGTTCTGCGGCAGCCCTGCCTGTTCCCAGTGCGCGCGCAGGAAGCGGTGCGAGAGGCCGTGGAAGGTGCCCACCCACATCCCGCGCGTGGAGATGTCGAGCATCTGCTCGAGTCGCGCGCGCATCTCGGCGGCGGCCTTGTTGGTGAAGGTCACGGCCATGATGCCGAAGGGCATCACGCCGAATTCGTGCACCAGCCACGCGATGCGGTGCACCAGCACGCGCGTCTTGCCGCTGCCGGCACCCGCGAGCACGAGGAGGTTCGCGTCGGGCGCGGAAACGGCTTCGCGTTGCGCGGCGTTCAGGGGGTCGAGGATGAGTTCGGGGTTCATCGCCGGATTCTACCCGCCCGCGCTTTGCGTCGGGCATAGGCTCAGCTAGTCTCGCGGCTTCACAAATGCACACCGGAGCCCCCTCATGCACCCAGCACGGCTGCATCACTGCGCGATCACGCTTGTCGCGGCCTGCATCGCCTCGTCCGCGGCGGCGAAGGAGCCCTTCACGCCGCGCGATTTCTTCGACATCGAGGTGGCCGCGGACGTCGACATTTCTCGCGACGGTAACCGCGTGGTCTTCGTGCGCCGCAGTGCCGACGTGATGAGCGACCGCTACCGCTCGAGTCTCTGGGTGGTGCCACACGCGGGCGGTGAGTCGCGTCCACTCGGCGAATCCGGCGCCTTCGAGAGCTCTCCGCGCTGGTCCCCGGATGGCCGCAAGATTCTGTTCCTGTCGAACCGCAATGAGAGTACGCAGCTCTTCGTGCGGTGGGTCGACACCGGGCAGGAGGCACAACTCACCTCCGGCCCCGAGGCTCCGATGGGCGCGATGTGGTCCCCCGACGGCAGCCAGATCGTCTTCGGCATGACGGTGCCCGACGAGGTGGAGCCCTTCGCGAAGATGCCCGCCAAACCCGAGGGCGCGGACTGGGGCAAGGCGCCCAATACCATCCGGCGGTTGATTTATCGCCGCGACGGTGAGGGTTACCTCGAGGAGGCGCACACGCAGATCTTCGTGCTGCCCGCCGAGGGCGGCACGCCGCGGCAGCTCACCCGCGGCTCCAAGGACCACGAGGGCCCTTACGACTGGAACCCCGACGGGACGTCCGTGCTCTTCTCGGCGAATCTAGGCGGCGCCGATGGCGAGTACCCGGACTACGATCCGGTCGAAAGCGAGGTGCACGAGATCCGCATTTCCGACGGCAAGATCACCACACTCACCTCGCGCGACGGCCCTGATGCCGGGCCCGGCTTTTCGCCCGACGGCAAGCGCATTGCCTACATCGGCTTCGACGACCGCAAGCAGGGCTTCCAGACCACGCAGCTTTACATCATGGAGCGTGACGGCAGCCGCGCGCGCTCACTCACGGCCAAACTCGACCGCGACATCGACAACTGGACGTGGTCTGCAGACGGCCGCGGCCTCTACGTGCAATACGACGATCACGGCGACACCAAGCTCGCCTTCCTCACGCTGGACGGCAAGCTGGAAACGCTGGCGAGCGGCATCGGCGATCTCTCGGCGAGCCGGCCTTACGGCGGCGGCAGGTTCAGCGTGGCGCGTGACGGACGCTTCGCGCTGATGCTCACGGGGCCTTCGCATCCTGCCGATGTTGCGGTGGGCAAGCGTGGCAGCAAGGAACTGCGCCGGCTCACGCGCCTGAACGACGATCTCTTCGCCGCACGCACGCTCGGTGATGTGCAGGAAATACGCTACCCCTCGTCCTTCGACGGCCGCGAGATCCAGGGCTGGATCGTCACACCGCCCGGTTTCGATCCCGCGAAGAAATATCCGCTGCTTCTCGAAATCCACGGCGGGCCTTTCGCCAACTACGGCCCCCGCTTCAGCTCCGAGATGCAGGCCTACGCGAACGCGGGCTATGTGGTGCTCTACACCAACCCCCGCGGCAGCACGAGCTACGGCGAGGAGTTCGGCAACCTGATCCACCACGCCTATCCCGGCAACGACTACGACGATCTGATGTCAGGCGTGGATGCCCTGATTGCCCGCGGCTACATCGACCCGAAGCGGCTCTACGTGACCGGCGGCAGCGGTGGTGGCGTGCTCACCGCGTGGATCATCGGCAAGACCGATCGCTTCCGTGCTGCTGTCTCGGCCAAGCCCGTTATCAACTGGACGAGTTTCGTGCTGACGGCCGACAACCCGATGTTTTTCAGCGGCTACTGGTTTGGTGCGGTGCCGTGGGAGCAGAACGCCGCCTACTGGGCGCGCTCGCCGCTCTCGCTTGTGGGCAATGTGAAGACACCGACGATGGTGCTGACGGGCGAATCGGACTACCGCACGCCGATGTCGGAATCCGAGCAGTACTACGCGGCGCTCAGGATGCAGAAGGTCGATGCCGCGCTGGTGCGCATTCCGGAGGCCTCGCACGGCATGGAAGGACGGCCCAGCCAGCTCGTGGGCAAGATCGTGCACATCCTGAAGTGGTTCGAGATGCACTGAGCAGGCGATCTCGCCCGTGCCCGTGCTGTTGTCGCGGGCACGGCCCGCTCCTACAGGGGTGTGTTGCGGGCATGGCCCGCTGCGGATGATGCTGTAGGAGCGGGCCATGCCCGCGACCGTGCCTTGCCCCGCGCTGCCGTGCGCACTTACCCGCCAGCCCCGCGCGCGGCATCGATCTCCACGCGGCACGCGCTTTTTCCGAAGTAAACCACCAGTTCCTCCGGCCGCGGCGTTGCAAAGCCCGTGGCGCCTTTCCCGGATGCC
>JBILEG010000083.1:0-10547 GCA_044352225.1 Pseudomonadales bacterium
GCTCGATTCTTTTCCGCACGGGTGCTGTCTCCGAAGATGCGCTGCTGAAAGCCCTGGGTGCCCAGCTCGAGGCCCCCGTGCTGGGTGTGGGCGCGGCCCTGCCCGACGAGAACCGCGTGCAGCAGGGAATTGCCGAATCCGGCATCGCGCCCGACTGGTTCGTGGATCAGCGCGTGCTGCTCTGGCACGAGGGCGACGACGCGCTCGGCTGGACCGCGCAGGATCCGCTCTCGCCGCTGGTGCTGCAGGCGCTCTCGGTGTGCGCGGCAGGCCGGCGGCTCGACCTGCACCTCGCGCGGCGCCACGACCTCGACCAGTACCTCGACTTCGTCGCCCGCGAGCGGGCCATGGAGTCCATCGCCACGGGCACCGACAAGGCGCTGCGCGAACTCGCCGAAGAAGCGCCGATCATCGAACTGGTGAACAACATCCTCGGGCAGGCGGTGGAGGCGGGCGCTTCCGACGTCCACGTCGAGGCCGGCGCCACGCAGTTCGTGGTGCGGTTGCGCGTCGATGGCGTATTGCACACGCGCATGACGCAGCCCATGGAACGCTTCCCCGCTGTGGCTTCGCGTATCAAGCTGATCTCGGGCGCGGACATCGCCGAGCGGCGACTGCCGCAGGACGGACGTATGACCACGCGGGTCGGTGGTCGCGAGTTCGACATCCGTGTCTCGACCGCGCCGGACGTGCACGGCGAGTCGATCGTGCTGCGCCTGCTGCCGAAGGAAAGAGCGGATCTTGCGCTCGCCAACCTCGGCATGGAGCCCGATCACCTCGAGATCATGCACGGCTGGGCCCGCGAGGCGCACGGCATCGTGCTGGTCACCGGCCCCACGGGCTCGGGCAAATCCACCACGCTCTACTCGATGCTCGCGGCTGCCAACGACGGCAACCGCAAGATGATCACGGTGGAGGATCCGGTGGAGTTCCAGCTCTCGGGCATCACGCAGATCCAGGCGCGTGCCGATATCGGTTACAGCTTTGCGCGGGCCTTGCGCGCGATCCTGCGCCAGGACCCGGACGTCATCATGATCGGCGAGATCCGTGACCTCGAGACCGCCGAAATCGCGATCCAGGCCGCGCTCACGGGCCACCTCGTGCTCTCCACGCTGCACACCAACGATGCCGCCTCGGCCTTCACGCGGCTGATCAACATGGGCATCGAGCCTTTCCTTGCCGCGGCACCCGTGCGCGGCCTGCAGGCGCAGCGGCTGGTGCGGCTGCTCTGCACCGCCTGCCGCGAGCCGGCCACGGTGCCCGCGGCCATCCTCGAGGAACTCGCCGCCGTGCCTGCCTGGAACGGGCAGGGCAACTGGTTCCACGCGAAGGGCTGCCCTGCATGCCAAGGCACCGGCTACAAGGGACGCCTCGGTATCTACGAGCTGATCCCGGTGGATGAATCCCTGCAGGCACTCGTCGCGCGCAATGTCTCGCAGGATCAACTCAAAGCCCACGTACGCGAGGCCGGCTGGCGCACGCTGCGCGAAGACGGGCTGCTGAAAGCGAGTCGCGGCATCACTTCCGTCGAGGAAGTGATGCGGGTCGTGAGCCAGTGACGTGAAGTTCGCCTACGAACTGCTGAACGCCGACGGCAAGCTCGAGCGCGGCGCGGTCGATGCCGCCAGCGAGGCCGAGGCCCGCCGCGGCCTGCAGCGTCAGGGCAACACCGTGCTGGGCATCGAGCCGGCGGCATCGCGCAGCCGGCGCGGGCGCGTTTCGGGCGCCACCCTGCAGCTCGCCTTCACGGAACTCTCCACGCTGCTGCGCTCGGGGCTGGGCATTGCCGAATCCGTCCAGTCGATCGCCAGCGCGCACGCCGGTGACAGTCTCGCGGACGCGCTCGACACTCTCGGTCGTGCCATCGCACAGGGCAAACCCTTTGCCGAGGCGCTGCGACTCTCGGGCCTGCAATTGCCGGAGTATTTCTTTCAGCTCGCGCGTGCCGGCGAGATGACCGGGCGCCTTGCCGACAGCCTTGAAGAGGCGCTCGCGCAGTACACCTACGAGCGCGAACTCGCCGCCGAGATGCGCAACGCGCTCATCTATCCGGCGGTGCTGGTGGGCGTGGGCCTGCTCGCGGTGGGCCTGATGTTCAGCTTCGTGGTGCCGCGTTTCGCGGGGTTGCTGAAAGACGCGGAGTCGTTGCCCTGGCTTGCGTGGGCCGTGCTCTCCACCGGGCAGTTCGTGAACCAGAATCTGCTCGCGCTGCTGCTTGGCCTGTTCGTCGTGGTGGTGGGCACGGTGCGGGTGCTGCGTCGCCCCGGCGTGCGCGATGCGATCCTCGAGCGGCTCGCCGAATTGCCCGTGGTGGGTGCGTGGATCGGCGAGTCCGCCACGGCCGGCTGGGCTGCGCTGATGGGTGCGCTGCTCGGGCAGGGCGTGCCCATGCTCGATGCGCTGGAGCTTGCGAATGGCTCGGTGAAACTCGTCACGCGGCGCCGGCGCCTCGAGACCGCCGCGCGTTCGGTGAAGGCCGGGCTCGCACTTTCGAAGGCGCTGGAAGAGCAGGGCGCGCTCGATGCCACTGCGTGGAACCTCCTGCGCACCGGTGAGCGTGCCGGTCGCCTGCCCGAGATGCTGAAGGCCCTCGCCGCGCTGAGCGCGAAGAGCGGCCGCGAGCGCATGAAGCGGGTGCTGTTGCTGATCGAGCCGCTCGCGATTCTCGTGATCGGTTCGGGCATCGGCGTGATCGTGCTCGGCATCGTCCTCGCCATCACCAGTCTTACCGACATTCCCGTCTGAACCTCCGCGGCCTGCGCCGCGTGCCACCAGGAGCATCCACCATGCAGAGACACTTCCGCCGCCGCAGCACCGGTTTCACGCTGATCGAGATCCTCGTGGTGCTGGTGATCCTCGGCCTGCTCGCCGGGCTCGTCGGGCCCAGGCTCTTCGGCAAGGTCGACAGCTCCAAAGTGAAGACCGCCGAGACGCAGGTGAAGATGCTGAAGACCGCGCTGCAGACCTTCCGCCTCGATGTGGGCCGCTTCCCCAGCACGGACGAAGGACTCGCTTCGCTTGCGAAGCGCCCCGAGGGCAGCGATCTTCCGGCCTGGGCCGGTCCCTACCTCGACGAGGAACTGCCGCTCGATCCGTGGGGCCACCCCTACGAGTACCGCGATCAGCCCGCCGCCGGGCAGGACTTCACGCTCTATTCGCTGGGCGCCGATGGCGAGGCGGGCGGTGAGGGCATGGCAGCCGACATCGGTTACCTCCCCTGATGTCACACGCGCGCGGCTTCACGCTGATCGAGATCAGCGTCGCGCTCGTGATCGGCGCGCTGGTGCTCGCCATCGCGGCGCCGGCGCTCTCGCGCCTGAATGACCGCGTGCGCTTCAACGCCCGTCTGCAGGGGCTCGAAGACGGCATCGCTGCATTGCCGCGGCTGGCGTATGCCACCGGCGACGAGGGCAGCCTGCAGGATCTGGCCGAGCGCCATCTCGACATCCCCAAGGGCTGGTCGCTGGTGGGTGCAGAGAGAATCTTCATCAAGCGCAACGGCCTCTGCGCGGGCGGCGATGTGCGCGTGATCGCGGGGCAGAGCGAGCGGCAGCTGGAACTCGCGCCGCCCTTCTGCACCGTGAAGGAGGGCAGCTGATGCGTGCGGCTGCCGGTTTCACGCTGCTCGAGGCCGTGGTTGCACTCACCATCCTCGGCTTCGTGCTGCTCGGCGCCTTCACCTGGGTGGGCAACGATCTCAGCGCGCTCGGCAAGGTGCGCGATCTGGCGCTCGAGGAATCCGCGGTACAGCAGGCCGTCGCCGAACTCGAGCAGGTGGATCTCTCCGCGCAGCCCACGGGCATGCTCGACTGGCGTGGCTTCCGCATCGGCTGGCGCGCGGAGTTGCTCGCGCCGGTGCGCCAGGGCCGCACCGCCACGGGTGCGCCGGGGCTCTACGATATTGCGCTCTATGCCGTTGAGCTCGACGTTGCCAGCGGGGCGCGGGTGCTGGGGCGCCAGCAATTGCGCATGGTGCAGCACGTGCTGGCGCACCGCCCGGAGGACGCGCAATGACGCGGTGCGAGCGCGGCCTCGGTTTGCTGGAGCTGATAGTGGCACTGATGCTGGTGACGCTCGCCTCCACGCTGGTGATGCAGGGCATCGGCCAGGGTCTGGGGATGCTGCGGCGCGTGGCCAACGACCAGGGCGTGGCCTACCACGAACTCATGGCCCGCGCCTGGCTGCGCGAGAGCGTTGCCGCGGCCGCCGCGCAGGCTGCCACGGTCAGCAGCGACGGGTCGGACCAACAGGAGGGCGATGCGGAGCCGTCCCGCCCCGCCGAACCGCCGCGCCCCGTGTTCGCGGGCACCGCTGCCACGCTCGAGATGCAGAGCTTCCGGCCTCTGCTGGGCGCCGAGGGTGTGGCCACGCCCATCCGCTGGAGCGCCGATCCCCAGCAGGGGCTGCGCTACGACGAGGGCGATCAGCAGGTGCTGGTCGATGCGCTGCCGCCCTTGCAGCGCATCGAGTACCAGGGCCCCGACGGCAACTGGCAAGCGCAGTGGCCCCCGGCCGATGCGCCGCTCGCGGGCGACCCGCAGGCCGATGCCTCTGCGTCACCGTCGGAGTTGCCCGTACGGGTGCGTTTCGACTTTGGCGACGATGACCGCCTCGACGTGTTGCTGCTCGCACGCCACAGCGCTCGCGCCGAGGCCGACGACATGGAGGTGGAGGTTGATTAGCCGTCCTTCTCCCCGCGCGCAGCGCGGTTTCGCCCTGATGCTCGCGCTCGGCGCCATGGTGGTGGTGCTCGGCCTTGCTGCGGCGCTGGATGCCTACGTGAGCGCGCGTGTCGAGCAGGCCACGCTGATCCGGGCGCGCCTGCAGGACAGCCTCGATGCCTACAGCACCCGTGCCACCGTGTTCTTCCTGTTGGGCACGCAACGCTTCACCCGCGCGGGCCTCACCACCGCCGAGGAGCCGCTCGCCGAGGCAGGAGACACCGCCGGCGCATTGCGCATCGACCCCGTGGGCGGCGAGCTTTCTCTGGATGGTCGCGTGTATGCCGGCATGGGCCGCGTGCGGTTCGCGCTGCAGGACGAAGCCGGGATGGTGGCGCTGAACAGCGCAAGCCCGCAGCGTCTCGAGGGGCTGCTCATGCGCTTCGACGACACCGAAGGCAGCGTGGCCACGCTGCTCGACACCCTCGAAGACTACCGCGACGGCAATACGCTGAAGCGCCTGAACGGCGCGGAGAGAGAGGAATACGCCGCCGCTGGCCTGCCCCCGCCCTCCGACCGGGATCTGCGCTCGGCGCCCGAGATCCTGCAGATCCTCGGCTGGCGCGAGTGGTTCGCGGCGCGGCCCGAGTTCCGGCTCCATGCCTGGTTGTCTGCGGGGCGTTCGGATGCCTTCAACCCCAACGTGGTGCCGGCCTCCCTGCTCGAGTGGCTGCCCGGCATGGCGCCCGCCACGGCGGCCCGCGTGGTGGACGAGCGCGAACGTGAGCCCTTCCGTTCCGTGCCGGATTTCAAGGCCAGGGTCGATGTGGAACTCCCCGTCGACGACGAGCAGTACCGTTTTTTTTCTTCCGATGCCTTGCGCCTCACGCTGTGGGCGGAGGGCTCGGCTCACGCCGAGGTGCTTGCGATACAATCGACTCCCCTCGATCCGCAGGCTCCTTGGCAGATCGACAGCATCTACTCCATCAGCCGCCCTCCCCAGGACATCCCGTATGAAGTTCCGGGCCAGTACTTCAGCCCCCGCGCGCCTGCTGCGCGCTAGCGGCGTGCAGCCGGCGGCGCTCGCCGCCGCCCGCCCGCTGTGGCTGGTGGGCGCGGAGCTGTGCGTCTTCACCGAGATCGACCTGCGCGCCGTGCCGGTGCGCCACCGCGCGCGTGCCATCGCCGATCGCGCGCGGCAGCTCTCCCCCTTCGCCTCCCCGGCCTGGCACGCGGCAGACGCGGCGGGCAGTGTGGCCCTGTGGATCTGGGACGCGGCGCGCGTGGCCGCCGCGATGGCGGATGAGGACGGCCCGTCACGGCGCTGGCAGGTGCTGCCGGAGCAACTCTTCCTGCCCCCCGCGCAAGAGGCCTGCCTGCGCGAGATCGACGCCACGCAGCGTGTGCTGGAGCGTTGGCAGGGCGGGCGTCTGGTCTTCAGCTGCCTCTTGCCCGCGGCCCCGCGCGAATTGGCGCTGCGCTTGCGCGCGGCCGGGCTTGCACCGGATGCCACGCCGCCCGTGGCGCGCTCCGCGCTGCAGTCCGCGCGCTGGGACCTGCCGCCCTTCGACTGGCGCGTGGCGCTGCGCGATCCGCTCGTCGCTGCCGGGCTCGCGCTCGCGTGTGCGGTGCTGTGGCTGGTGTGGTCGCTGGGAGAACTCGCCGGCGAGCGTGCCGCGAACGCGCGCCTCGATGCCTCCGTGGAATCGCGCGAGCGCGAACTCGCGCCGCTCCTCGAGGAGCGTAGCGAGGCCCTTGCGCTGGCCGCGCGCAACCAGGCGCTGGCGGGGCTGCTTTCCGGGCGCAACGCGCTGGAAGCGGCAGCCGAGTTCGAGCATCTGGTGGGTGCGCGTTACCAGCGCCTGCTGCAGTGGGAGGTGAACGCGCGCAGCGCCAAGGCCATGGTCGAGGACAAGGCCGCGGACAACCGCGCCTACGTCGAGGCGCTGCAGCAGAGCCCATGGTTCGAGCGCGTGGCGGTGGCGCCCACGCTGCGGCCCGAGCAGGTGAGCCTCGAGATCACGCTCTCGGCCAACCCGAAGGCCGTGCCTCTCTACGTGACGGCCGCGGGGAGGGCGCCCTGATGCGTGCGCCCGCCGCCCTCACGGACGCCATCGCGCGACTGCGCGACGAGACCCTCGCCAACCCACGCCTCGCTGCCATGCTGATGCTGGTGCCGCTGGTGCTGGTGATCCACGTCACGCTGCTGCTGCGCGATGCCATCGGCGAGACGCGCGCTGACCGCGGCCCGCTCGAGCGCCGCGCCGCGCGACTCGAGGCGCTGGCCGCGAGCGGCGGCTGGACCGAGGCCATCGCCCGCGAACAGGAATCGCTCGCCGCCTGGCAGGCGCAGGCCTGGCGCGCCGGTTCCGCGGAGCTTGCCGCGGCTGACCTGCAGACCACGCTGCGCAGCATCATCGCGCGGCACCTGGCGTGGAACCGCATGAAACTCGCGCCCGCCGAGGAACTGAAAGCGGTGGGCGGCTGGCGCGTGCGCGCCGAGATCAACGGGCGCCTGCGCGACGAGGGTGTGCTGCCGATGCTGCAGGAACTCGCAGAGCACAGCCCGCGCATCGTCGTGGAGCAGTTGCTGGTGTCGGCGCAGCGCGGCCAGACGATCACGATGCAAGTGAGCGTGCTGGTACTGCCGGAGGACGGCGAATGAGCCCGGCGATGCTCCGGCGCCTGCTGTGGGGGCTGCTCGCGGCCCTGCTGCTGTGCGCGGCGGGTGGATTCGGGGCGGGTCTTTCGGCGCCGGGCGCGCGTGCGCGCGGCGACGGCGAGGCCGCCACCGCCAACGCGGCCACCGCCCCCCGCGACAGCACCACCGCGCTGCGTCTGCTGGGCGCAGGCGGGCACTGGGGCACATATGACGCGCCCGAGACCGCCGCGCCGTCGGCAGCTGCAGCACCGCCGGCACCGGATCTCGAAGGCATCGCGCGCGATTACCGTCTGGTCGGTATCGAGCGCGGTGCGGAAGGCCCCGTCGCACTCCTGCTGCCTGCAGCCGGTGCCGCCGAGGTGATCCGCCTGAAGGTGGGGCAGTCCCTCGCCGAGGGCATCACGCTCGGCTCTATCAGCTCGGATTCAGTCGGGTTCTCGACCACTGCGGGAACCTCCACACTCCATCTCTACGACGGGACACAACCGTGACCACCACGTCTTCCCTGCAGAGCGCGCGCCGTGCGCGTTCCTGCCTAAAGGTCCTTGTGCAGGGGGTGGCCGCGGCTGCCCTGGTGCTTGCGGGGGGCTGCGAATCCCTGAAGGACACGCAGTCGCCTGCATCCAAGGGCCCGGCTTTCGAGCGCAACCGCAGCGAAGAGGACAAGGTCTTCTTCGAGCCGCTGCGCCCGCCCGTGGAGCGCAATGCCGAAGGCCCTTCGGAGGCGCCGCTCGCCACCGACACCGAGATCCGCGCCACGCCGCGCGTGCAGGTGAACGAGACGGTCAGCAGCCGTGCCGAGGACGATTTCTCCGCCACGCTGAAAGGCCCCAAGGTTTCGGTCAACTACAACAACATTCCACTGCCGAACTTCGTCAACGAGGTCTTCGGCGAACAACTCGGACTCTCTTTTACGCTGCAGCCCGAGATCCGCAAACAGCAGGATCTGGTGACCCTGCGCATCACCGACGCCGTCACGCCCGCCGAGCTCTACCGTATCGCGCGCACCACGCTCTCGGCCTACGGCATCGTGATCAACCGCGAGAACGGCGTGCTGGTCTTCGTGGTCGACCGCACCAGCAAGGGCGGGCAGACGCCGCTGCTGGTGAGCGGGCGCACGCTCCCCGACGTGCCCGATGCGCAGCGCCCGATCTTCATGTTCGTGCCGCTCGAGGTGGTGTCGAACGCCAAGGTGAAGAGCTGGCTCAGCAACGTGATGAAGGGCGTGGAGCTCGAGGTGCAGGAAGACCCCGTGCGCAACGCCGTGGTGCTGGTGGGCAAGGCCCCCGAGGTGGAGCAGGCGCTCAGCATCATCCGCTCGCTCGACCAGCCCGTGATGCGCGGCAAGTACTCGATGAGCGTGCGCCCGGCCTATGTGCCGGTGAAGGAGCTCGCGAACGATCTCGAACGCATCCTGCAGTCCGAAGGCTACGACGCTTCGCAGCGCCCGCCGCTCGGTAGCGTGATCGTGCTGCCGCTCGAGGCAAGCAGCTCGCTGGTGGTCTTCGCGCCCAACCAGCAGACGCTGGAGCACGTGCGCCAGTGGGTCGATTCCATCGACCGCGAACGCCAGGTGGGTATCGACGACGGGATCTTCTCTTATCAGGTCACCAGCACCAACGCGGCCAATATCGTCGAGGTGCTGAACGCCCTGGAGGGCGGAGGCGGCGCGGCGCGCAGTTCGCAGCAGCCGCTGCGCGTTCAGCCCACCGATGCCACCGACGGCGATGACATGAGCGCCACGATGGGCGGCATGGGTGCACCCGGCGCGCGCAGCGGCCAGCGTCCGCGCGCCGCACTGCAGCGCAAGCAGTCGCGTTCCGTGGCGGGCGGACGCTTCGTGCTCGACGCCAACCGCAATGCCGTGGTGTTTCGCGGCAGCGGCCAGGAGTGGCTCGATCTGCTGCCGACCATCCGCGCCATGGACCGCCCGGCACCCGCGGTGCTGGTCGAGGTGCTGATCGCCGAGGTAACGCTGAACGACTCCGAGAACAGCGGCGTGGAGTGGCTGGCCAAGGGCTCGTTCTCGCGCAATGGCGACACCTACGATGTCGATTACGGCACCGTCGGCGGGCTGGGCATCGGCTCCACCGGTTTCAACCTCACGCTCGACAACGCGGGCGAGACGCGCGCGGTGCTGAACATGCTCTACAAGAACGAGCGCGCGCAGATCCGCTCGCGGCCACGGCTGATGGTGATGAGCGGGCAGAGTGCGCGCATCGACGTGGGCGACGAGATCCCGGTGGTGAGCTCCTCCGCGCGCTCCATCGACAATTCCGACGCGCCCATCGTGAACAACGTCGAATACCGCAAGACGGGTGTGACACTCGAGATCCGCCCCACAGTGCACGCCTCGGGCTACGTCGACGTGGAGGTGGCGCAGGAGCTGAGCCAGGCCACGCAGACCACGACCAGCGACATCGACTCGCCCACGATCTTCAACCGCAGCATCGAGACCACCGTGAGCCTGAAAGACGGCGGCTCGGTATTGCTGGGCGGGCTGGTGTCCTCCAGTGGCGGCACCAAGCAGCGGGGTATTCCCGTGCTGGGCAAGCTGCCCGGCATCGGCAAGCTCTTCCGTGTGGACGGCGACACCGAAGACCGCACCGAACTGATGGTGCTGGTGATTCCCTACGTGGTGCGCACGCCGGAAGAGGCAGAGGATCTGGCGACACGGCTCGCGCAGCCCGAATGAGCGTCCGCGTGGTCCTTTGCGGGGTGTGCCCGCGCCTGCACGCGAGCGGCTGCGCAGCATGAGCATCGAGCGCATCTTCGTCGCCACCGCGCCGCGCGCGCCCCAGATCGAGGTGAGCTCGGTGCGCGTGGTGATGGGCAAGGGCATCGAGGGCGATCGTCACTTCGGCAAGCGCAAGGTCCCTGGCGAGAATCTCACGCTGGTCGAGGCAGAAGAGCTCGAGGCCTTTGCCGAAGAGCAGGGCGTACCGGTCGATCTCTCGCAGAGCCGCCGCAACATCGTCACCCGCGGCGTGCGCCTTAACGATCTGGTGGGCAAGGAATTCCGTCTGGGCACGGCGCTGCTGCGCGGCGTGGAACTCTGCGAACCCTGCTCGGTGATGGGCCGGCTCTATGCGCAGCCCGGCTGGCCCGGCTCACGCACCGTACGGCAGATGCTGCACCGCGCCGGCTTGCGCGCGGATGTGCTGCAGACCGGTGTGCTCGCCGTCGGAGACACCCTGTTGCCCGGCCCGTAGGAGGGGGCCATG
>JBILEG010000489.1:0-2913 GCA_044352225.1 Pseudomonadales bacterium
CACTGGTGCGGTAGCTCGACATCACGCCCTTGGGCTTGCCGGTGGTGCCGCCGGTGTAGTTCACGGAGGCGAGATCGGTGGGCTTCACATCGGGTGCAACCAGCGGTTGCGGGCTGAAGCCCGCGGCGAGCGCGAGATAATCTTCCCCCACCTCGGTCGGACCAAAAGAGAGCAGATGACGCACGGCAGGCACGCGCTCCTGCAATTCCCGCGCACGGTGCTCGAAGAGCGTAGGATCGAAGATCAGCGCCTCGATGCCCGCGTCCTCCAGCACGTAAGCGTGATCGTCCAGCGATCCCATCGGGTGCAGCGGCGTGCCCACACAACCGGCGATCTGCATCGCGGCGATGTTGGCGAGCACCTCGGGGCGGTTGCCGGAGATGTAGGCCACCCGAGAGCCTTTGCCCACGCCACGCGCGGCAAGGGCCTGTATCAGCTGGCTCACCATCGCACGCATCTCGGCGTAGGTGATCACGTTGTCGCCCAGCAGCAGGCAGGGGCGGTCGTGGTAGCGGTTCAGACCATCGATCATCAGGTGCGGCATCAGGGGCGGATCGTAGAGCGCGTCGAGGCTCATCGTGGGACTCCGGAAAAAGGGTGGGAACGCGGGGATCATAGCCGCAGCCCACGGGCCGCGGCGATGACGGAACGGCAAGGATGCGTGATGTGGAGAGGCCACCCGTTTCGCAATGCGTACGGGAGCGCGTGGTCGGCTAGATCCAACCCACCTTGCGGAAGCGGCGGTACAGCAAGCCGCAGGCGAGCGTGATCGTGCCAAGCGCGAAGGGATAACCGTACTTCCAGTCGAGTTCGGGCATATGCTCGAAGTTCATGCCCCAGATGCCGGCAAAAGCCGTGGCCACGGCGAAAATCCCCGCCCACGCGGCGAGCCGCTTGGTGACCTCGCTCTCCTCGATGGCGACCATCGAGAGATTCACGTGTATGGCGGTGGAGATGGTGTCGCGCATGGTGTCTACAGCGGCATCGAGGCGCACGAGGTGGTCGTGCACATCACGGAAATACTCTTCGGTGTTCAGGCAGACCCTTGGCACGCGGCCGCCGAAGAGTCGCGTGCTAGCCTCCATGAGCGGGGCGACCGCGTGCTTCAGCATCATCACGCGCTGCTTGAGTTCGTAGAGCTTCTGGATGGATGCGCGCGGATCACCGTGAGTGAAAATGCCCTCCTCGATCGCTTCGAGTTCCGTCTCCAGACGGTCGAGTACGGGGAAGTAGCCGTCGACCGCTGCGTCCATGAGCGCGTAGAGCACAAAGCCCGGACCGAACTGCAGCAACTCGGGTTCGCGCTCGCAGCGCGCGCGCACACCGAGAAAGCTCTGGGAACTGCGGCTACGTACCGAGACGAGGAAGTTCTGGCCGACGAAGACATTCAGCTCGCCGACCTGCAACTCCTCTCCGTGCACTTCAAGCAAGTGCAACGCCACGAACAGCTGATCACCGTACTCGTCGAGTTTGGGACGCTGATGCCCGTGACGGGCATCCTCGACAGCCAGATCCGGCAACTCGAAGACATGGTGAATGCGGTCGATTTCGGAGGCATCAGCGTCCTTCAGCGCCAACCACACGAAGCACTGCGGCTCACGCCGGCAGGCATCGAGTTCGTCGAGGGGCACATCCCGCAGGCGGTTGCCCTGCTGATAGACGACGCTGTTGATCAACATGAGGGATCCCGCACCGGCCGGAAGGTGCTCGAAACATAGACTGCTCGCAACAACGCCGCCATCGTGGGATCGCGCCATGCGCGCGACCGGAGGTTCGATTGTAGGAGCGCGCCATGCGCGCGACCGGAGGTTCGATTGTAGGAGCGCGCCATGCGCGCGACCGGAGGTTCGATTGTAGGAGCGCGCCATGCGCGCGACTTCAGCGGTGAGTCCCTGGTTCAGGGTCCCGTCGGGGGCATGGCCCCCTCCTACGGGGGGGGGCATGGCCCCGCACTGTCCGAAATGTCCTACAGACACACGCGATGTGACGCCCCTAGCCTTTCCCCAGCCCGGCACCCGCCGCGCCACAACCCATGGAAGGAATCACCGGCATGGATGCCGCACCGCTCCTCGATCCCAAGAACGACGCCGTCTTCAAGCGCCTCTTCACCGGCGCCCCGCACCTGCTCGCCGAGCTCATCAACGCCGTTCGCGCGGACGATCCACCCCTCACCGTCGTCGAGATCATCAACCCGGAGATCCGGCCTGAGGATCTCGACGGCAAACTGATCGTCCTCGATCTCCTTGCCCGCGACCCCCATGGCAAGCTCTACAACGTCGAGATGCAGGTACGCACCCAGCGCGCCTGGGCTGCACGCAGCGCCTACTACCTTGCGCGCGCCTTCACCGGGCAGCTGGTCGAGGGCGAGGACTACTCCCGGCTCAAGCCCGCGATCGGCATCCACCTGCTGGACTTCGCGCTCTTCGACGATCAGGATCAGGGACTCTGGTGTTTCGAATTGCGGGACCGAGACCAGCACGGGGTTCGTCTAGGCGAAGAGCTGCAACTCCATGTGATCGAGTTGCCAAAGGCCGACAGGCTCGGAGCCGGAAGTACAGAATTGACGGCATGGGTGGCGTTTCTGAAGCATTGGCAGGAGGAGCAACGCATGAGCGAGATCAACTACCCCCCGGTGCAGGAGGCAATGGAGCGCATCCGCGACATGAGCTCGGACGTGCTCACCTGGCACGAAGCGCTCAGGCGAGACATGGCGTTCATGGACGAGCAGGTGCGCCAGCGCGAAGCCCGTGAGGACGGGCTGGCAGAGGGCTTGGCCGAAGGACGAGCCAGGGGGCTGGCTGAGGGGCTGGCTGAGGGGCTGGCTGAGGGGCTGGCTGAGGGTCGTGCCGAAGGTCGTGCCGAAGGTCGTGCCGAAGGTCGTGCCGAAGGTCGTGCCGAAGGTCGCGCCAAGGG
>JBILEG010000490.1:0-2909 GCA_044352225.1 Pseudomonadales bacterium
CATCTCGTTCAGCACAGGGCGCCGTTCCTCCACGGGTAGCGTCAGCATGGTGTCCAGAGACGCATCCTCGCGGCGCCGAAGTGGCCAGCCACGATACCGCCCAGGAACAGATTGGCAGCCAAGGACTCGCCGAGCAGAGCGCCCAGCGTTGCGTTGCGCGCGCAGCGGGTCTACTGCCAGATTGTGCGGCACGCGGTAGAGCCAGGTGCTGAAGCGCGAGCGGCCTTCCCATGTCCCGGCCTTCTGCCAGATCTTGAGGAAGCCGTTCTGTACCACCTCGTCTGCCATGGCCGCGTTGCCGGTCAGGCGCTCCGCGAAACGTGCCGCCCAGCCGCCATGGCGCCGGATTAGCAGTTCGAGTGCGCGCTCCTCACCGCGCGCTACGGCCGCCACCAGCGTTTCGTCGCTGGGTTCAGTTCCCGTATCGTCACCGGATCCGGACATGATTCCCGGCAGTTCACTCCATGTCAGAGCGGACATCTTCGCAGCTTCCGTGGTCATTGGCCGCCTCTTGTCTTCCGCAGGCTGAGACGCGGCCTGCGCGGCCAATCCTTCGCCGGGCAATTTTTCCGCGCCCAGGGGCGGGTCGATCGGTCATCATCCCGCGCCATGAACATCTTCTGGACGCTGCGCGGCTTCTTCCGCGCGCACTGGCGCAGCTATTGCGTCGCGGGTGGCCTGCTCAGCGGCGTGGCCGTGCTTGCCTTGCTCCCGCCCTTGATCATCGGTCGGGTGGTGGACGGCATCGTGGCCGGCACGCTGGATGCGGCGGGGCTGCGCCTGCACGCGCTCGGGATCGTGGCCTGTGCCTGCGGCATCTACGTGTGCCGATACTTCTGGCGGCGCACGCTCTACGGCGCCTCTTATCTGCTGAGCCTCGAACTGCGGCGCGACATCTACCGCCACCTGCTGCAGCTCTCGCCGGCCGCGCTCGCGCGCTTCCCCGCGGGGGATCTCATGGCGCGCGCCACCAATGATGTGCAGGCCGTCGAGATGACGGCGGGCGAGGCCGTGCTCTCTATCTTCGACGGTCTGATGACCGGCCTGCTGGTCCTGGCAATGATGGCGCTGGTCCTCAGCCCAACGCTCACTCTGCTTGCACTCGCGCCGTGGCCGTTCATGAGCTGGGCGATGTGGAGCCTGGGCACGGCCCTGCACACGCGCTTCGACACTTCACAGGCCGCGTTCAGCACCCTGAATGCCGTGACGCAGGAGAGTGTGGGCGGGCTCCGCGCACTGCGTGGCCTTGGCGCCGAAGCCCACACCGAACGTGTCTTCGGTGAGGCCTCCGATGCAGCGAACGCTGCGAGCCTCGAGGTGTCGCGCATCGATGCCCGTTACGACCCGATCATCTACCTCACCGTGGGCGCGTCTTTCGTCATCAGCGTGGGCGCGGGTGCGTGGCTGATCGATGCTGGCCGCTTCACCGTGGGTCAGCTCACCAGCTTCACGCTCTATCTGGGGCAACTGGTGTGGCCCATGTTCGCCTTCGGCTGGATGGCGAACCTGGTGCAGCGCGGCAAGGCGGCGTGGGAGCGCATCCGCGAGTTTCTCGACACGCCCTCTGCGGTGCCCGATACCGGCACGCTCGCGCGGGCGGAGGATCATCGTCTCGAGGTACAGGTCACGCGCTTCGATTATCCCGGCCGTGAGCAGCCGGCGCTCTGCGATGTGTGCTTCACACTGGCGCCGGGCCGCACGGTGGGCGTGGTGGGCCCTACCGGCGCTGGCAAGTCCACGCTGCTCGCGTTGCTCGCACGCTTTTACGATGCCCCGGGTGTGACTATCAGACTGGGTGGACACGATATTCGCGATTACACGCTGGATGCCCTGCGCGATGCCGTGGGCTGCGTGCCGCAGGAATCGGTGCTGTTCTCTGCGAGCCTGCGCGAGAACCTCGCGCTTGCCCGCCCCGATGCCTCCGACGACGAGGTCCTGCAGATGCTGCGCCTCGCCTCGCTCGAGAGCGACGTGGCGGGCTTCCCCGCAGGGCTCGAGACGGAAGTGGGCGAGCGTGGCGTGACGCTCTCGGGCGGTCAGCGCCAGCGGTTGTGCCTGGCGCGTGCCCTGCTTGCGGAGTGCCGACTGCTGCTGCTGGACGATTCGCTCTCGGCGGTGGATGCCGAAACCGAACACGCCATTCTCGCGGCGCTGGAGAGCCACACCCGCCATCTCTCCCGGGTGATCGTGAGCCACCGGCTCTCAGCAGTGCAGGCCGCCGACGAAATCCTGGTGCTGCGCGAGGGCGCGGTGGCCGAGCGCGGCACGCACGAGGAACTGCTCGCGCAGGGTGGCTGGTACGCCGAGACATGGCGCTATCAGCAACTCGCCGCCGTGGCGGAGCGTCTGGCATGAGCGCGAATCCTTTCCCGCGATTGCTCGCGCTTGCCACCCGCGATCGCCGCCGCTTCGCGCTGGCCGTGGTGCTGGTGCTGGCCGCCGCCGGTGCCGAGGTGGGCGCACCTTTGCTGATCCGGCAGTTCATCGACGCGCATGTGCAGACGGGGAGTTACCCGCTGGGCGCGATCCTGCTGCTGGCGCTGGCCTATGCCGGCTTGCAGGGCGTGGGCGCCGCCGCGGGCTATGCACAGGGCGTGGTGCTGGCACGCATCGCGCTCGCCGCTGTGGCCGAGATCCGCCGCAACGCTTTCCATACGGCGCTCAGGCTGCCGGTGGCCTGGTTCGATCGCACGCCGGTGGGTGTGGTGGTCTCGCGGCTCACCAACGACACCGAGGCGGTGAAGGATTTCTACCTGAATGTGTTGGGTGTGCTGGTGGCGAACAGTGCCCGCGTGATCGGCATGGCCATCGCCATGTTGCTGCTCGACTGGCGCCTCGCCATACCCTGCCTTGTCTTCCTGCCGCTCGCGCTCACGGTGATGTGGTTCTACCAGCGCGCGAGCGGCCCG
>JBILEG010000491.1:0-2907 GCA_044352225.1 Pseudomonadales bacterium
GCGCGCATCGGCATGCAGGGCGACGCTGCCGCCATCCCCCATCTCGATGGTGTAGGTGGCTGCAGCGGTGATGGCCCACTCGGGAGCGCGCGGGAGTTCGTTACCCTTCAGCTGGATGGGGTCCGCCGCGGTGCAACCGGGGCTGATCGGCGCCTTGGGCTGGGTGGGATCACCCGTGCAGAAGTCCTGGTACTCGGTGTTCAGGTAAGCGACCGTTGCGCTCAGTTCGAGGGCATCGACCGGTATCGCCGTGAGTTCTATCTCGGCGCCGTAGAGTCGGGATTCACCGGCGTTGGTGAGCACCGAAGACAGGTTCACGATCTGACCGACCTGCATGTCGGTGTAGTCCATGTAGAACACGTTGCCGTTCAGACGCACGCGGCCATCGGCAAGCTCGGACTTGAGGCCGGCCTCGTAGCTCCAGACCTGCTCTTCCTTGAAACCGGGCTGCACGGCGAGCAGGTTGAAACCGCCCGACTTGAAGCCGCGCGTGACGCTCGCGTAGAGGCTCATGTCATCGCTCATCTGGTAATCGACGACCAGGCGCGGCGTGACGGCGCTGAAGTTGTCATCGTCATCCACCAACTGACGGAAGAGCGTGCCGAAGTTGATGTCGTAGATGTAGTTGGTGCTGCGCTCTTCCTTGTTGTAGCGGGCACCGACCGTGACGTCGAGGTTGTCGGTCACGGCGTACTTCAGTTCGCCGAACACGGCAACGGCCTCGGTTTTCGCCTCGCCGTCGATCTCGATGTAGAACGGCAGGTCGAAGCCGAAGGTGAATGGCAGGGCGATGTAGCTGTCGCCCTCTTCCTTGAAGGCGAAGCCGCCGATGATCCAGCTCAGGCGCTGGTCAGCCGAAGATGCCAGCTGGATTTCCTGCGAGTACTGGTCGGTGTCGTCCTGCTGGATGTAATTCACGTAGAACACATCCGCGCCGTCGCCGTCGTTCACCCAGTTGAACTTGGTGTTCCGGATCCCGGTGATGGACTTGAGCGTCATGTCGCCGAGGTCCCACTCGAGGTGGAGCGCCGTGCCGCGCTGGAAAGTCTTGAACACGTCACCGTCGGAGCCCACGTTGCGCGAAGCACCGGGGATCGCAAGCTCATAGCCCTGGCTCACGTTGCGCAGATCACCCAGAAGGTAGTTCTCGTCGGGCAGCGCAGTGGGCTGGTTCAGGTACTTGTAGGGCGGCAGGTTCGAGTCGTCGTGCAGGTACTCGGTGGAGAGACGCGCGCGGAAGGCACCACCGCCATCGAATGCAAGCTGTGCGCGATAGGCCCACATGTCCTGGTTGTCGAGCTCGTCGAGATCGCGCGATGAGGCACCGGGGAAGTTGTTGGTGGTGTAGCCGTCGCGCAGGCCGCGGAGCATGGAGACGCGTCCGGTGAACCCGGAATCGCCCAGTGCACCGCCGATGGCACCCTCGATCCGGCGCTTGTTGTAGTTGCCGATCTCGGTCTTCAGGTATCCGCTGGTCTCGGCCTCCGGGAGGTTCGGCACGATGTTGATCACGCCGCCGGTGGCGTTGCGGCCGTAGAGCGTGCCCTGCGGGCCGCGCAGTACCTCGACGCGGTTCACGTCGAAGAGATCGAAGAGGCCGGCCGAGGCGCGCGCAACATACACGCCGTCGGTGTGCACCGCCACGCCGGGGTCACCGGCGATGGTGTAGTTCTCGTTGCCGACGCCACGGATGCTGATCTTGCCCACGACGGAGCGCTGGACGATCAGTCCCGGCGTCAGGTTCACGAGATCCTGGGTGTTCTGGATGCCCGCCTTGGCGAGCGCCTCGCCGCTCAGCGCGGTGATGGACATCGGCACGTCCTGGATGCTCGCTTCGCGCCTTTCGGCGGTCACGGTGATCTCTTCGAGCACGCTGCTCTTGCCCGCAGCGTCCTGGGCGTGGAGTGCGGGCGCCGTCGCCAACAGCGCAGCTGCGATGGCAAGGGAAAGTGTGTTGCGGGTACTCATGGGGTTATCCCTCTTGGTTCGGGTTTGTGTCGACATTCGGGCGTAGTCCGGCGCAGGCCGGCATCGCCTCCCTCAGCTGATGATTTCCGCGATCGGCGTACCGACCTTCATCGTCGTGCCCGTCTCCGCGAGGAGCCTGATGCTCCCCGCGAACGGCGACTCCACCTCCAGCACCGCTTTTTCGCTCTCGATGCTGTAGATCTTCTGGCCCCGCTCGATCGTGTCTCCGGTGACAACGAACCACTCGAGGATCGTCCCCTCCTGCATGGAGACGGCGAGCTTGGGGATCTTCAACGTGATCTTTGCCACCGCTCAGCCACCCACGAGAGAGCGCGCGCGGGCCGTGATGCCCGCCGCGTTCGGGAAGTGCATGGCGTCCAGGCCCTGGTTGAAGCCGATCGGCGTGTAGCGCGCACCCAAACGGCCAACGGGCGCGAGCAGATGGCCGAAGAACTGTTCCTGCAAGCGAGCGGCAAGCTCGGCGCCGAAGCCGCAGAACTCCACCGCCGGGTGCACGATCAGGGCGCGGCGGGTGCGTGCGACGGACGCGGCGATGGTGGGCCAATCGAGCGGGACCAGCGTGCGCAGGTCGATGACCTCGGCGCTGATGCCCGACTCTGCAAGCGCGGCTGCCGCGCCGAGCGCCTCGGGCACGCCCCAGCTATAGCTGATGATGCTGATGTCGGTGCCGTTACGCGGCACAGCGGCCTGACCCAGCGGGATACGGTAATCGCCCTCCGGCACCATTCCGGGCACGAAATGCACGCGGGCGGCCTCGAGGAAGACGCAGGGGTCGGGGTCGTAGATGCAGGAGAGCAACAGACCCTTCGCGTCATAGGCGTTGCTGGGCGCCACGATCTTCAGGCCTGGCACGTGCGCGAGCATTGCCTCCAGCGACTGGGAGTGCTGGGCACCGAAGCTGCCCACGTTGCCCGCGGT
>JBILEG010000492.1:0-2900 GCA_044352225.1 Pseudomonadales bacterium
GAGGAAGCTCCCGCCGAACGCGATCAGCATCAACAGCGCAATGGCGAGCCAAAGCTGCTTGATAAGGGACATTCCGTCTTCCTCCGTAAGCTTCACGCTCTCGCGTGGCATCAGTTTAGGCCGTCCGCCGACATCCGGCTGAGCAGATCTCTCCACCTCGACAGGCGTGCATTGGGATCAGCGGCAGAAGGGCCGCGCGAGCCCGCCACCCAGAGCCCCTGGCTGTTGAAGCCGAACACGGGCCTCAGATCCGGGCGCCGGGAAGCCGGGCGCAATTCGCTGACGAGGTTGTCGAGCACCAACGGTTCCCCGTCCGGGGTCGGGTAGTAGGCAAGCACCATGTGCGCCTGACTGATGCCACTGCCGGGAAGGCCGAGTTCCGCACGTACGTAGGTGATACGCAGTTTTTCGATGGGAACACCGAGCAACCCGAGCGTCACGTACTTGCCGATGCTGTAATCCTCGCAGTCGCCCTCGCCACGGCCCAGGGTTTCGAGCGGCGTTGCCCAGTAATCGGCCTGCTTCCAGACGATCTTGTCGTCCTCGAAAAGGACGTTGTTGTTGAAAAACGCGTTGACCATCTCGAGGCGCTCGCGCTCCGGGAGCGGTTTGCCGGCCTCGATCATGGCCCGCCACGCCCGAAGGGTTTCTTCTGCGTTGCTTCCATAGCGCTGGCCCGCCAGCAGCACCACGCGATCGAGATCCGGCGCGGCAGCGGCAAAGACCGCAAGGAAACTCAGCAACAGAGCAATACGGGCGGCAGCGGGTCCGCGCCCGGGCATGGGACGGTACCAAAGGAATCTCATGTTTTGCCCGGCAGGAGCCGGGCATGGCGGCACATCATGGACGCAATCCGGCTGGCTAAGACCCGAGGCTGCCGATATAGTTGATCGGCCCGCTAACGGCCGACGCACGACGGGCCAAGTATCAGGGACGCCTCTGTGATGTTCAAGAAAACGCTTTGTATCGCCATCTGGGCAGCCTCGTTGTCGGTGGCAGCGCAAGAGAGCCCGGTCTCGGGCACCGCGGCAACACTGGTCGAGGCGGCGCGCAAGAGCGTGCTCGAGAACCCGGAAGTTCTCGCAGCATGGCACGAATACGAAGCGGCATCTGAACAGACCCTCGTCGCGAAAGGCGGATATCTGCCGCGCGTGGATCTCGAGGCGGGTGTGGGCCGCGAACGCATCGATGACCCCCGCTTCGCCGAGAACACCTTCAGCCGGGATCGTGTCTCGGTCTCGCTCAGCCAGATGCTGTTTGACGGTTTCCGCACCCGCAACGAGGTGCGTCGATTGAACCACGCCGTACGCACACGCTACTACGAAGTCCTCGAGGCCTCTGAGCAGGCAGCCGCAGAGACGGCACGTGCCTACCACGACGTGCTGCGTCACCGCAGCCTTGTCGAGCTCTCTGAAGAGAACTACGCAACCCACCGCATGATCTACGACCAGATCGAGCGGCGCGTACGCGCCGGGGTCAGTCGCCGGGTTGATCTGGAGCAGGCCTCGGGACGACTCGCATTGTCGGAGTCGAACCTGCTCACCGACGCGACCAACCTCCATGATGTGAGCATGCGCTACCAGCGCGTTGTCGGCGAGACACCCGCGCAAACGCTCGCAGAACCCGAGATAGCCTCGGGCTTGGTGCCTGCTTCGATCAAGGAAACCCTGCAGGCGGCCTACCAGAACAGCCCGCTGATGAACGCCGCCATTGCCAATATGTGGTCTGCCGAGGCTGCAACAGACGTCGCCAAAGCCGCCTACCTGCCCCGTTTTGACATACAGGCACGCCAGGACGTCTGGCACGACAAAGACGATATCGACGGCCGTTATGAAGAAGGCATCATCGAACTCGTGATGCGCTACAACCTCTTCAATGGAGGGTCCGACTCCGCAGAGAAGCGTCGCCTCATCGAAAAGACCTATCAGGCTCTGGATATCCGCAACAAGACCTGCCGTGACATCCGCCAGGACGTCAGCATCGCGTGGAACAACACGCGCCGCCTCGAGGAGCAGATGACCTATCTCGACAGGCATCAACTCGCCATCGAGAAAGCCCGTGAGGCCTACAAGCGACAGTTCGATATCGGTCAGCGGACCTTGCTGGACATCCTGGACACCGAGAACGAGTACTACGAAGCCCGCAGGGCGTATCTCAACGCCGAACGCGACCACGCAATCTCCTACGCCCGCACACTCGCCGGCGGCGGCAAACTGGTGGGGGCACTGGGCCTTGGCACGGACCTGCACGTGATGGAACTGCCGCCCGGCTATGACGCGGCCAATCCGGATATGTATGCGGTGTGCCCGCAGGAATCAGACGCGGCGATGTCGGTAGACAAAGACAAGATCTTCCGTGATGCCATGCAGAAACGCGGCTATCTGCAGCCCTCTACGAGCGCGCCAGCAGCCGAGGGTCCGCTGCCCTACATGAAAGGCGGCCCGGCCCCGGACACCACCGTCAAGCCAGACGCAACTTCTCCGGCATCCGAAGAGGCCCCCGTCCCCTCCAAATGGTGAGGGATGCGCTCAGGGTACGAGCACGATCTTGCCGGTGTGCGTGCTGGACTCCATCAGCCGATGGGCATCGGCAGCCTCGGCAAGCGGGAAGCGGGCGGCCATCACCACGCGCACACGTCCGCTCTCCAGCAAGGGCCAGACATTCTGCTCCACGGCGCGCGCCAGCGCCGCCTTGAAGGGCTCGGGACGCGCGCGCAGGGTGGATCCCGTGAACGTCAGACGTTTCAACATTACCGGCATCAGGTTCAGTGAGACCGCAGAGCCCTGCAGGAAGGCAATCTGCACGATCCGGCCATCGTCCGCCGCGCACTGCATGTTCCGCTGCACGTAATCCCCGCCCACCATATCAAGGATGAGGTCGGCGCCCCGGCCATCCGTGAA
>JBILEG010000084.1:0-10468 GCA_044352225.1 Pseudomonadales bacterium
GACCGCAGCGCGCGAGGCCCCGACAGCTGCATTCAGCTTGTCGGCAACCGCCTCGAGCAGCTTGAAGTTGTCACCGTTCTGCATGCCACGACCACCGGAGACGACCACGCGCGCAGCGGTGAGTTCGGGGCGATCGGACTTGGCGACGCGCTCATCGATGAACCGGGAAAGTCCGCTTTCATGCACGGAGGAGACCGCTTCGATAGAGGCAGATCCGCCTTCGGCCGGCGCAGCATCGAAGCCCGTTGCACGCACTGTGATGACCTTGCGGGCGTCAGTGCTTTGCACGGTGGCAATCACGTTGCCGGCGTAGATCGGACGCTCGAAGGTGTCTGCGCTGATCACGGCGGTGATCTCGGAGATCTGTGCGACGTCCAGCAGCGCCGCTACGCGAGGCATCACGTTTTTGGCACCAGCGGTGGCAGCCGCGAGGACCGCGTCGTAGCCAGCAGCCACTTCCGCGATCAGAGCGGAGGTGTTCTCTGCGAGCTGGGCCGCATAGGCGGCGTTGTCCGCAACCAGCACCTTGGACACGCCGGCAATGCGGGCAGCGGCCTCGGCAACGGCGGAGCAGCCAGCGCCGGCAACGAGCACGTGCACATCTGCACCGAGTTGCTGTGCGGCAGTAACCGCGTGCAGCGTGGCAGGTTTGAGTTCGGTGTTGCTGTGTTCGGCAATAACCAGGGTAGCCATCAGATCACCTTCGCTTCGTTGCGGAGTTTGTCGACGAGTTCCTCTACGGACCCGACCTTGATGCCGGCCTTGCGCTCGGGCGGCGGCGAGACTTTAAGCGTCTTCACGCGCGGCGTGACATCCACGCCGAGTTCTGCGGGCGTCAACGTGTCGAGTGGCTTTTTCTTGGCTTTCATGATGTTCGGAAGCGAGGCATAGCGCGGCTCGTTCAGGCGCAGATCGCTGGTGACCACCGCCGGAAGCGAGAGCTCCAGCGTTTGCAGCCCGCCGTCGACTTCACGGGTCACGGTGGCCTTGCCGTCGGCAATCTCGAGTTTGGAAGCGAATGTCGCCTGCGACATGCCTGCAAGCGCCGAGAGCATCTGGCCGGTCTGGTTGTTGTCACCGTCAATGGACTGCTTGCCGAGGATGGCGAGCTGCACACCCTCGCGTTCGATAACGGCTTTGAGCAGTTTGGCAATTGCGAGGGGCTGAAGCTCTGCATCGGTTTCGACGAGAATGCCGCGGTCCGCGCCCAGCGCAAGCGCGGTACGGATCTGCTCCTGGCAGCTCTTGTCGCCGAGGGAGACGGCAATCACCTCGGTGGCGACGCCCTTCTCGCGTAACCGCACAGCCTCTTCCACGGCAATTTCGCAGAAGGGATTGATCGACATCTTGACGTTGTTCAGGTCGATACCCGAACCATCACTTTTCGGCCGCACCTTGACGTTGTAGTCGACGACGCGTTTGACCGCTACGAGAACTTTCATGGACTCTCCGCTGGACACTGGTGGGGGCTGGGCGCTTGCGGAAATTCCGGCGCAAGGCGCCGTCCGCAGGGCTCGCGCATTGTCCGGAGAGGCCGGGGGGAGGTCAATGGCCGGGCCGTCCGAGATCGGCAATGCTACCAGTATGCGAAGCCCGGACAGCGCGGTTTGAAGTATCCTTCGCTGGCCCGGCACAAGCCCGGCGCAGACCCTTCCAAACATGATCGCAACAGGCCGCTTCCGCACACCGGAGGCGCCACGGGCACTGAGAGAGGTGGAGTACGTGAGCAACCGGGAATCGATGGAATTCGACGTCGTGATCGTGGGTGCAGGGCCAGCCGGTCTGGCGGCAGCTTGCCGTCTTCGCCAACTCTCTCAGGACATCAGCGTCTGCGTGGTAGAGAAAGGCTCCGAGGTCGGTGCGCACATTCTCTCGGGCGCGATCTTCGAGCCGACTGCGCTGAACGAACTCTTCCCCGAGTGGGCGGCCAACGGCGCTCCTCTGAACACGCCCGTGGCGAGCGACGAAATCTACGTTCTGCGCAACGAGACCTCCGGGGCCCGCGTACCGGGTTTCATGGTGCCAAGCACCATGCACAACGAAGGCAACTTCATCATCAGCCTCGGGAGTCTGTGCCGCTGGCTTGGACAGCAAGCCGAAGCGCTTGGCGCCGAGATCTACCCTGGCTTCGCTGCTGCAGAAGTGCTGTTCCATGAGGACGGCAGGGTGAAAGGGATCGCCACGGGCGATGCCGGCGTCGGCGCTGACGGAGAGCAGAAGGACAGCTACACCCCGGGCATGGAACTGCACGCCAAGTACACCCTGTTCGCGGAAGGCTGCCGCGGACACCTCGGCAAGCAATTGATCAGTCGCTTTGCACTGGACGCCGGTCGTGATCCACAGCATTACGGACTGGGCATCAAGGAACTCTGGGAAATCGAACCCGCAAAGCACCGTCCGGGCCTTGTCATGCACACCGCAGGCTGGCCCCTGCAGCAGAGTGGCGCGCACGGCGGAAGCTTCCTGTACCACCTGGAGGGCAATCTCGTCTCCATCGGCCTGATCACGGATCTGGGCTACAGCAACCCCGCGATCAGTCCCTTCGAGGAATTCCAGCGCTACAAGCAGCACCCGCTGGTCAGGCAGTACCTCGAGGGTGGCAAGCGCATCGCCTATGGCGCGCGCGCGATCGCCAAAGGTGGTCTGCAGTCACTGCCGAAAATGAGTTTCCCCGGCGGCCTCCTGATCGGCTGCGATGCAGGCACGCTCAACTTCGCAAAGATCAAGGGCTCGCATACGGCAATGAAAAGCGGGATGGTCGCGGCAGAGTCCGTTCACAAGGCCATCGTCGAATCCGGCCAGGAGGGCGAGGAAATCAGCGGTTTCACCGACGCATTCCTGGCGTCGTGGGCCGGGAAGGAACTGCACGCTCAGCGCAACTTCGGCCCGGCGCAGCACAAGTTCGGGAACATCCTGGGCTCGGCCTACGCCTTTGTGGACATCAACCTCTTCAAGGGCAAGCTGCCCTGGACCTTCAGTGACCCGACGCCGGATCACGCGCAGCTCAAACCCTCGGCCCAGTGCCGTCAGATCACCTACCCCAAACCGGACGGGGTGCTGAGTTTTGATCGACTGAGCTCCGTTTACCTCTCCAACACCAACCATGAAGAAGACCAGCCCTGCCACCTGACGTTGAAAGACCCGGCGGTCCCGATCCGTCACAACCTCCCGCTCTACGACGAGCCTGCACAGCGTTATTGTCCGGCCGGCGTGTACGAGGTGGTTGCCGAAGCCGATGGCTCCAAGCGCTTCCAGATCAACGCGCAGAACTGCGTGCACTGCAAGACCTGCGATATAAAAGACCCGACCCAGAACATCGTCTGGGTGACCCCCGAGGGCACGGGTGGGCCGAACTACCCCAACATGTGAACCGCGCAGGGCTGCCTATTCCAGTGGAAAGAACAGCCCTTCGCTATGGACGCCATGGGGGCCGTCGGCCTCGCGCTGCTGAGCGATGCCGGCAAGAGCATAAAAAACGTTGCGGTGAAGCACAGCCTCCATGCCATCACGGAAAACCACATAGGGTCTGATCCCGCCATCCGGGCCAGCGCGCAAACAGAGCGGATGTTCTGCATCGAGGGTCGATGATTCGCCCAGACTGTTGCGGAAACGGATGCTGGCCCGCTCTCCCTCTCCCTGCAGTTCCCACTCCGTGATGATGAACGGAACATCAACCACGTCGACCCTGAGCGTCTGCTCGGGCGTTGCAAGAGCGTATCCCCGCGCATCCCGGCGCAGCATGCCGGAGAGCAACCTCAGCAGACCTTCTCTCTTGATGGGACTGCCTCGATAGGACCAGACGCCGTGGCTGTCGATCGCAAAGTCCGCTGGCTTGCGAACTGCAGACGGGGTTGCCGGCACGTCCACGTGAAGGTCAACGCGGAGCCGGGATGAGCCGTACGTTGATCACACCATCGACGCGTGAAATCGCGTCGATCACTGCAGCGGAGGGTTCGCCCTCCACGTCGATCAGGTTGTAGGCGATGTATTCGCGGCTTTTGTTCAGCATGTCGACGACGTTGATGCGGGCCTCGGCAAAAATCGAGAGGATGTGGCCGAGCATACCGGGGACGTTCCTGTTGGCTACCGCGATACGGCAACCACCCGTGCGCTCCAGTTCCAGCGTTGGGAAGTTGACCGCGTTACGGATATTCCCGTGCTCCAGAAAGGCACGGAGCTGGTCTGCCGCCATCACCGCACAGTTTTCCTCTGCCTCTTCCGTGCTGGCGCCGATGTGGGGCATCAGCAGGCAATCGGGCCGGCCAACCAGGCGGGGATGCGGGAAGTCCGCGACGTAGTAACGCAATTGTCCACGACCGAGCGCAGCAAGAAGCGCATCCATCTCGACGATTTCTTCACGCGCGAAATTGAGCAGGCAGGAACCCTTGCGTGCCTGCGCGAGGGTCTCTGAACCGATCAGATTGCGCGTGCTGTCCAGCACCGGCAGGTGAAGACTCACGAAATCGGCGCGGGCGAACAGGGCGCCGATGTTCTCCATGCGCCTCACCTCGCTCGGCAGTCGCCATGCCGCCTCGACCGACAGGGCCGGGTCATAACCGATGACCTCCATGCCCAGATCGAGCCCCAGGCGCGCCACCAGACTGCCGATGGCGCCAAGCCCGATCACGCCCAGCGTCTTCCCGCGCAATTCGTTACCTGCGAAGCGTTTCTTCTCGGCCTCGAGCTGTTTGTTCATCTCGCCTGCATCCATGGAGGCAGGCAAACCGGACACGTAGCCGATTCCCTCGACGATACCCCGTGACGCGAGAAGCATGCCGGCCGCTACGAGTTCCTTTACCGCGTTGGCGTTAGCCCCAGGCGTGTTGAAGACCGCAATGCCCCGATCGGTGCAGGCCTGCACAGGAATGTTGTTCACGCCTGCACCGGCGCGAGCGACGGCACGCACGGACGCATCGAGTTGGTCGACCTGCAACTTGTGGCTTCGCAGCAACAGCGCATCGGCTGTGCCGATCTCGCTCGCAACCTCGTAGCGGTCGCGCGGAAACCGCTCGAGGCCGCGGACGGAAATCTGGTTGTAGGTGCGTATTCTGAACATGCAAGGTCTCCGGATGGGCTGATCTGAACCGGCGCGTATCTTAGCGGCAGCGTGCGCAGGCTACATCGCCCGGACAGAGGTAGTTAACGGCTGCAGGCCACGATCCGCGCGATCTCTGCAGGCCGGGATTCGCCAAACGGGACCCGCGACTCAAGCCCAGGCTCGGGCGGCTCCTCCGACTCGAGCGCCAGTGCGACACTGAATTCACCCGGGAATCGCGCGCACCAGAAGCGCCAGCGCTGCGGGCAGTCATCGAGGCCGGGACGGGCATGGAAATCCACTCGATCCGCCGAAAAATCGAAGGCAAAATCCTCCAGGGGCAACTGAAGACCAGTACCGCGCGCCTTGAGGTAAGCCTCCTTCAGCGTCCAGATGTCGTAGAAGCGACCCATCATCGCGTGCCCGGGTTCGGCATCCAGCGCCCGGATCTCGCTGTCGGCAAAGTACCTTCTGGACAATTCTGCAAAACGCCGCTCGCCGCGATGAAACTCGATATCCACGCCGAGTGCCCCTGGCCCCCGGCACACAGCCACGACTGCATACGAGCCCGAGTGGGACAGGTTGAACGCCAGCGACGCAGAGGATTGCAATCGGGAACTCCTCAGGAAGGGCTTGCCGTGCTCACCGGCAACAAACTGCAAGGAGGCAGCGTCTGTCCCGGTAAACTCCGAGAGCACCGTGCGCAGCAGCGCGTGGCTGACCAGGAAGGAGTGCCGGTCCTTCTCGAACCGGAATCGGTCGAGGCGCGCGGTTTCAGCCGGTTCCAAAAGGTCACGATACCTGGAGAGCAGCCCCGGTGCTGTCACGGAGGAGGTGTCGCAAAAGAAAAGCCTGAGGCCGGTCACTCCAGCTGCCTGAGTCGGCCTCAGAACAGCTGCACGTCGGCCAGGGCACGCAAACGCTGGCGATAGTGCGCGGCCGCCGCGGCGCCTCTGGATTGAGCGAGCATGCTTCTGAGCTGCAGCTGCTGCTCGGCGGGAATGGCTGTCAGTTCACCCTCCCGGAAATTCGAAGACTGGTAGACCACTACCTCCCCGCCGGGCATCACGACCGTTCCCCCGGAGCTGGCAACCGCCCCGGACCGCGCCGTGAATACGGCATCACCGAGTTCCTTGGGAAGGTCGGGCGATCCCCTGCGATGTTGGAGAGCGACTTGCCATTGCAGGGACTCACGCTTCGCGAGGGCATCAAGGGAAATCCCGGACCCGAGCTCGGACAGGACGGCTTTAGCCTTCTCGAGCGCTCGTTCGCGGCGGATGGCCTCGACAAGCAAGGTACGTATCCCGGCCTCTACCTCGGTCAGCGCCTGCTGGCGCTCAGGCTGGTGCTCACGCAAACGAACCACAACAGCATGGCCGTCCTCGAGTTCGATGATCTCGCTGTTCTGTCCGGACTTCAGGACGTCCTCGCTGAAACCGGCGTTGATCACACGGGAATCCGAGAAGACACCTTCACCTCCGCGACGGCTGATCACAGGCCCCTGTTTGACCGGTAGACCGAGTGTCTTTGCAGCGTCTGCCAGACCTTCACTGTTGAAGGTGAGATCGGCGAGCTGCTCGGATTTTTCGACGAACAAGGGCTTGGAAGCCTTCTTCTGGAGCTCCGCCTCGATCGCGGGGCGCAGTTCGGCCAAGGAGGGCGCCTCTTTCGCCCGGACATCCAGCAACTTGACCAGGTGCCAACCGGAATCCGTTCGCAGCGGATCCGACACCTGTCCGGGCTTCAGGGCTGCCAGGGCCTGCTCGAACTCCGCAGGAAAGGCGTCTCCCCCGGAGTAACCGAGATCACCACCCTCCTGCGCCGAGCCCACGTCTTCGGATGCCTCACGCGCAACCGTCGCAAAATCCTCGCCTTTCTCGATCCGGCCGCGCAGCTCCAGCAGGCGCGCTTTGGCCTTCTCGTCGTCCAGCGAGGAGATCATGATGTGGGCGGCGTGCCGCTCTTCGGCGTCCTTGTAGTCTGCGAGGCGTCGCTCGTACTCCGCTTTGGCTTCCTCTTCGGAAACGTTCTGGTAGAGATCCTCGATGCGAAGCTCTATGTAATCGAGGGCCACCGACTCGGGTGTCCGGAACTCCGCCTTGTTGGATTCGAAGTAGGCAGCCACGCGGTCAGCGGGTACATCGGGGGGCGTACCGGCGCTTTCGAGCGGCACCGTGAGATAGCGGACGTCCACACTTTGCTGGGTGATACGGGCGACCTCGCGGATCTCCGCCTCCGTGCTGAAGTCACTCGTGGCTACGCCACCGAGAACCTGGTTTATCAGCAATTCTTCCCGAAGCAGGTTCCGGTAGTACGAGGGCGTGAGGCCATTGCTGGCGAGGATTCCCTGGAAGCGCTCCTGCGAGAACTTGCCGTTGTCCTGGAAACTCTGATCGTCGAGGATGATCCGGTCGATCATCGCATCTCCCACACGGAATCCGCTGCGGCTGGCCACCTGTCCGAGGAGTTTTCGTTCAATAAGGGAGTCGAGCACCGGACCGCGCAGCTTGGCGTCTTCGAGTTCAGCGGGATCTACATTCTCCTCCGCGCTGCCTACCAGCCTGCGACGCTGGAGCTCGATCGCCTGGTCGAGTTCGCGCTGTGTGATGACCTCAGCACCCACGGATGCCACCTCGGGCTCTCCACCGGTGAAAAACGCTTCGATGCCGAACACCGCGAAGGGCACGATGATGATGCCGACGATGACCTTGGCGATCGTGCCCTGAAGATTGTTACGGATCTTCTGAAGCATCGTTGCAGATCCCGGAATCAGGCGGTGGGAAGAAAGGGAAACAGGGCGAGGAGCTGCCGATGGCAGCCCCGATCACTTCAGCGCGTCACGCAGCGCTTTACCGGGCTTGAACCCCGGTGAGCGGCTCGCTGCGATATTGAGCAATTCACCGGTTTTGGGGTTACGCCCCTGACGCTCGGCACGCTGCTTCACGGCGAAGGTGCCAAAGCCGACGAGAGACACCTGGTCGCCCGCGCGGAGCGCGTCGGTGATGCCGGCGATGGCAGCCTCGAGTGCGCGAGCAGCAGAGGACTTCGAGATGTCTGCCTTGTCGGCGATCAGGTCAACGAGTTCGTTCTTGTTCACGGTGTGCCCCTGTGTTCAGCGCTGCTGTGCGACGCCTGATACCTGCGCCGCGGAAGGGGGCGGAGTGTACACCAGCGCCCTTCGCGACGGTCAAGCACGAACGGCTATCAATGCGTATTCACCCGCGCGTCCTCGGGAGGACGCGTGCCCTCAGAGGCGGCTTTCTCGCTGAGCGTTTTCCACTCCTCGTCAGACAACGGGGTGGGCATGCTTTCAAGGGCGATGTCCAGTACCTGCTCGATCCAGCGCACGGGCCGGATCTCGAGGTCGCGCTTGATGTTGTCGGGAATCTCTTTCAGATCCCGCTCGTTCTCCTCGGGAATCACCACGGTACGGATACCCCCGCGATGCGCCGCGAGGAGTTTTTCCTTGAGGCCTCCTATGGCGAGCACCTGACCGCGCAGCGTGATCTCTCCAGTCATCGCTACTTCTGCACGCACGGGGATACCCGTGAGCACGGAGACCATGGCCGTGCACATGCCAATACCTGCGCTGGGGCCATCTTTCGGCGTGGCACCCTCCGGCACGTGGATGTGCATATCGGATTTCTCGTGGAAATCCGGCCGAATACCGAGCGTCTTCGCGCGCGCCCGCACCACCGTCATGGCCGCCTGGATGGACTCCTGCATCACGTCACCGAGCGAACCGGTTTTGACCTGCCGCCCTTTTCCGGGAACAACGACCGCTTCGATAGGAAGGAGTTCTCCGCCGACCTGCGTCCACGCCAGACCCGTCACCTGCCCGATCTGGTTTCGCTCGAATGCCTCACCGTGGCGATACTTGCGCACGCCGAGGTACTCCTCGAGATTTCCGGGCGTCACGATAGCGTTGGCTTTTGCGGGATCGAGCGAGATCTGCTTCACCTGCTTGCGGCAGATCTTGGCGATTTGCCGCTCGAGTCCGCGAACGCCCGACTCGCGCGTGTAGTGGCGGATGATGTCGCGCACCACGCCCTCCCCTACTTCGATCTCACCGGCTTCCAGGCCCGCGTTGCGAAGTTGCTTCGGCAACAGATAACGCTCCGCGATACTGGTTTTTTCGTCCTCCGTGTATCCGGGCAAGCGGATCACTTCCATACGGTCCAGCAGCGGAGCGGGGATGTTCATCGAATTGGATGTGCAGATGAACATCACATCCGACAAATCGTAATCGACCTCGAGATAGTGATCGTTGAAGGCGTGGTTCTGCTCCGGATCAAGCACCTCAAGCAGCGCCGATGCAGGATCACCGCGGTGATCCATCCCCATCTTGTCGACTTCGTCGAGGAGGAAGAGCGGGTTGCGTACGCCCGCCTTGGAGAGCTTCTGCAATATCTTGCCCGGCAGGGAGCCGATGTAGGTGCGTCGATGGCCGCGGATCTCGGCCTCGTCACGCACGCCGCCAAGCGCCATGCGTACGAACTGGCGATTGGTAGCGCGCGCGATGCTTTCACCGAGCGAGGTCTTGCCAACGCCCGGCGGGCCCACGAAGCACAGCACCGGCCCCTTGGACTTGCCGACCCGACGCTGCACTGCAAGATATTCGAGGATACGTTGCTTCACCTCTTCGAGGCCGTGATGGTCTTCCTCGAGGATCTTCTCGGCGCGTGCGAGGTCATTGCGCAACTTGCTGCGCTTTTTCCACGGGACCTGAACCATCCAGTCGAGATAGCTCCGCACCACCGAGGCCTCTGCGGACATCGGTGACATCATTTTCAGTTTGTTGAACTCGGTCAGGGCCTTGGTTTCGGCGTCCTTCGACATGCCTGCAGAACGGATGCGTTTCTCGAGATTCTCCAACTCGTTGGGCGCGTCCTCGAGCTCGCCCAACTCCTTCTGGATCGCCTTCATCTGCTCGTTCAGGTAGTACTCTCGCTGGCTCTTCTCCATCTGCTTCTTGACGCGGCCACGGATCCGCTTTTCAACCTGGAAGAGCTCCATCTCGCCTTCCATGATGCCCATGAGGCGCTCGATCCGCTCACCGATGGACGCGACCTCGAGAATCTCCTGCTTGCGCGGCAGCTCCAGCGCCAGATGGGCGGCGATGGTGTCGGCAAGACGCCCCGGCTCATCGATGCCGCTGAGAGCACTCAGCACCTCCGCGGGAACTTTCTTGCCCACATTCACATACTGCTCGAACAGCCGCATGCAACTGCGAACCAGCGCGTCGCCCTCGGCGTCCGTCAACGCGGCACCCCGAAGCGCTGTGGCCTGCGCAGCCAGATATCCACCGCGCGAGATCACGTCGTCGATCTGTGCGCGCTCTCCGCCCTCGACCAGCACTTTCACCGTTCCATCGGGCAGTTTCAGCATCTGCAGAATATTGGCGAGAGTGCCGATCGTGTAGATATCGTCAAC
>JBILEG010000494.1:0-2877 GCA_044352225.1 Pseudomonadales bacterium
CCTCGTTGCGGCTCGCCGTCACGGGCGCGGCCTCGGTCCCGGTGGAGCTGATACGCCGCATGCGCAGCGAACTCGGCTTCCAGACCGTGCTCACCGCCTACGGCCTGACCGAAACCTGCGGCGTGGTCACCATCACTGCCGCCTCCGATGAGCCCGAGTTGATCGCCACCACTGCCGGTCGCGCCATGCCCGGCGTGGAGGTGGAGTGCGTCACGCCTTCGGGTCAGGTCGTGCCGCCCGGCGAGCCCGGCGAGGTGCGTGTGCGCGGCTACAACGTGATGCAGGGTTACTTCGACGATGCCGCTGCCACTGCCGAGACCATCACGGCCGAGGGCTGGCTGATGACCGGCGACATCGGCGTGATGAACGAGGCCGGGTATCTGCGCATCACCGATCGCATCAAGGACATGTTCATCGTCGGCGGCTTCAACGTGTACCCCGCCGAGATCGAGAACCTGCTCTGCTCGCTGAACGGCGTGGCGCAAGCCGCGGTGATCGGCGTGCCGGACGAGCGCATGGGCGAGATTGCCAAGGCCTTCATCGTGCGTCGGCCCGGCAGCGAATTGAGCGCCGAGGACGTGATCGCCTGGTCGCGCAGGAACATGGCCAACTACAAGGTGCCGCGCAGTGTGGAGTTCCTCGATGCGCTTCCGCTGAACGCGGCCGGCAAGGTGCTGAAGACCGCGCTGCGCGAGCGCACATGAACATGAGCGATGCCGCCCGGCGTGAGCGCTTCGGCGAGATGGCCGCGCTCGATGACATCGACTGGCGGCTGATCGAACTGCTGCGCGAGGACGGGCGCATGCCGTTCCGTGCGCTCGCCGATGCGCTCGGCCTCGCGGAGGCAGCTGTGCGCGCCCGGGTGCGTGCGCTGGAGGCCTCGGGTTGCATGCGCGTGGTGGCGGTGGCCGATGCCGCTGCCTCGGGCTACGAGCTCCTGCTCGCAGTGGGCGTCGAAGTGGACGAGCGGCCCGCGGTCGATGTGGCGCAGGCGCTCGCCGCAATCCCCGAAGTCTTTTCGGCCTGCGTGGTGGTGGGCACCTACGACATCGAATTGCTGATCGTGGCGCGCGACCATGGCCACGTCTCGGAGCTCGTCACCGACACGCTCGTGCAGGTACCGGGCGTGCGGCGCATCCACGCAGGCCTCGCGGTGGACGTGCTGAAGAACCAGCCCGACTGGGTGCCCTTCGATGACTGAGACGCGCTTGCTGGACGATCTCGACCGCCGCATCCTCGATCGGCTGGCGCAGGACGCGCGCACCAGCAACCGCCGCGTGGCCGAGGAACTCGGCGTCACCGAAGGCACCGTGCGCGCCCGTATCAAGCGCATGCAGGACGAGCGGCAGATCCGCATCACCGCGCTCACCAACATCCGCAAGCTCGCCAATCCCTCGCTCGCCTTCATCTGGATCGAGGTCGAGCGCAGCCACCAGTGCCGCGAGGTAGCGGCCGCACTGGCGGCGATCGCGCAGATCGGTTTCGTGGGGATCATGGTGGGGCGTTTCGATCTGCTGGCGATCACCATGGTGCGCAACGCCGAGGAGTTGAGCAGCTTCCTGCACCAGACCGTGCACCGCATCCCCGGGGTGCGGCATACCGAGTGCTCGCTGGGTGCGCGTTTCGTGAAACACGATTACCGGCTGAGCCGCATCGTGACCGCGCAGCGTAGCGGTGAGGTGGATGAAAGTGCGTAAAGGAAAACATTTTCAGCCACGCATAGCGTGATTTCATGGCTTGATGGGGATGCTTTGCGTAAAATGCAGGGCATACTGATGCGATTACATGGCAATGCCAGTACATGGCAAGCCACTGCAGGAGGGCTGACAGGCATGGACAAGACGATGAGCGCGGCCGATGTGGTCGGGCGGCTCCAAAGCGGGATGACGATCGGGATCGGCGGCTGGGGCCCGCGGCGCAAGCCCATGGCGCTGGTGCGCGAGATCCTGCGCTCGGACCTCAAGGATCTCACTGTGGTCGCCTACGGCGGCGCGGACGTCGGGATGCTCTGCGCGGCGGGCAAGATCCGCAAGCTGGTCTTCGCCTTCGTCTCGCTCGACTTCATTCCGCTGGAACCCTGGTTCCGCCTCGCGCGGCAGGCCGGCAGCATCGAGACCATGGAAATCGACGAGGGCATGTTCCTGCTGGGCCTGCGCGCCGCGGCCCAACGTCTGCCCTTCCTGCCGACGCGCGTAGGGCTCGGCACCGATGTGCTCACCCGCAATCCGCAGATCAAGACCATCGTCTCGCCTTATGCCGACGGCCGTGAACTCGTGGCGATGCCGGCGCTGGATCTCGACGCGGCGCTGCTGCACGTGGAGCGCGCCGATGCGCGTGGCGTCTGCCAGGTGAGCGGCCCGGACCATTACATGGACGACGTCATGGCCCGCGCCGCGAAGCAGACTTTTGTCAGCTGCGACGAATTGGTCGACAGCAGCTTCTTCGCCGATCCGGCGCGGGCGCGCGAAGTCTTCTGGGAGCGCTCCGAAACCACCGGCGTGGTCCACATCCCCGGCGGCGCGCATCCCTCGAGCTGCAGCCCGATGTACGGCTTCGACACCGCGCACTTCAAGACCTACGCCGCCTCCGCGGGCGAGGAGAACGGCTGGCAGGCCTACATGGAGAAATTCGTGGCCGGCGGCGAAGCGCACTACCAGCAGCAGGTCGGTGGCCTCGACGCCATCCGCGCACTGCCGCTTCCCACCTACTGAGCAGGAGACCCGCCCATGAGCGACAGCGCATACACCCTGGCGGAACTGCTGATCTGTGCCGGCTCCGAAGCCTGGCGCGGCGATGGCGAGGTGCTCGCCACCGGCATCGGCCTGCTACCGCGGCTTGCGGCATCGCTTTCGATGCTGAGCTCCAACCCCGACTTGA
>JBILEG010000085.1:0-10439 GCA_044352225.1 Pseudomonadales bacterium
CAGTTTCAGCTTGGCGCTCATGCGAAGGCAGAGGCTCCGGAACGCCCAGTTCACGCCAGGGTCGTTGAACTGGCTGGCGATGCTCGGGAACACCGGGATGTCCGCCTCGGCCACGTCGAAGGCGTTGTGGTTGCGGCGCCACTGCTTGCGCACATCGCGCAGCGCGTCTTCGGCGCCACGCTTGTCGAACTTGTTCAGGATGATCATGTCGGCGAAGTCGAGCATGTCGATCTTCTCCAACTGGCTCGCCGCGCCGTATTCGCTGGTCATCACGTAGACCGAGAAATCCACCAGATCGACGATCTCGGAATCGCTCTGGCCGATGCCCGCGGTCTCGACGATCACCATGTCGAAGCCGAGCGATTTGAGGAACAGGATCACGTCGCCCAGCATCTCGTTGGTGGCGAGGTGCTGACGGCGCGTGGCCATGGAGCGCATGTAGAGCCGCTCGGAAATCAGACTGTTCATACGGATGCGGTCACCGAGCAACGCGCCGCCCGTGCGCCGGCGCGTCGGGTCCACGGCCAGCACGGCGATGCGACGGTCCGGGAAGAACCGCAGCAGGCGCGAGAGGATTTCATCCGTCACCGAGCTCTTGCCCGCACCGCCCGTACCCGTGATGCCCACCACCGGCACCTGACCGGCGCGCAGCGTCCATTCCTTGCGCAGCCGCGCGAGTTCCTGCTCGCTGAAGAGACCCTCTTCGATGGCGGATACCATCTGCGCCACGGCGATCTCGTCGTCGATGCCGGTGTCATCGGGCCGCGCCGAGGGCTTGCGCACGGCTGCGGTGCGCTGCACCAGGTCATCGATCATGCCAAGCAGGCCCATCGTCATGCCGTCGCGCGGGTGGTAGATGCGCTCCACGCCATAGGCCTGCAGTTCGTCGATTTCCTCGGGCGTGATGGTGCCGCCGCCGCCACCGAAGACGCGGATGTGCGGTGCGTTCAGCTCTTTCAGCATGTCGACCATGTAGCGGAAGAACTCGTTGTGCCCGCCCTGATACGAGCTGATGGCGATGCCGTCGGCGTCTTCCTGGAGCGCGGCACGCACGATCTCCCGTACGCCGCGGTTATGGCCGAGGTGGATCACCTCTGCGCCCTGGGCCTGGATCAGGCGGCGCATCACGTTGATCGCGGCGTCGTGGCCGTCGAAGAGCGAGGCGGCGGTAACGAAACGCAGCGGCTTGGCGGCGCTCGAGGCGTCCGGCGTGTTGTCAGAGGCAGGCGTAAGAGCAGTGGCCATGGGATGGTTCTCCGACGTGGCTACAGGTGGAAGACGGGCGCGGCTCACCCGACATGCAGGCGCCATCTGGACGGATATTGCCCCATTGTCCGACAATGGGTCAATCAGGCGCCCCATGGAGGTCGCACGTGATCCTGAGCGAACAACAGACCAGCATCCGCGACGCCGTCCGGGCCTTCGCCAGCGAGCGGATACGGCCGCGTTCGGCCGAGTTCGAACGCAACACTGCCTTCCCGCCGGAGCTCTTCCTGGAGCTCGGTGAACTGGGCCTCATGGGCATGACCGCACCGGAATCCTTCGGCGGCGCCGGCGCCGACTGCGTGAGCTACGCGCTCGCGCTGATCGAGATCGCCGCGGCCGACGGCGCGCTCTCCACCATCGTCTCGATCCAGAACTCCATCATGGTGAACGGGCTTCTGGCCGAAGGCAGCGAGACGCAGCGAGAGTGCTGGCTGCGGGATCTGGTCTCAGGGAAGGTCATTGGTGCCTTCGCGCTGACGGAAACAGATGCCGGCTCGGATGCCAGGGCGATCCGCACCCGGGCGCGACGCGTCGAGGGCGGCTGGCAACTCGACGGCACCAAGCAGTTCATCACCTCGGGGCGCATCGCCGGGCTCGCGATGGTGATCGCAGTGAGCGACCCAGATGCCGGAAGTAAAGGCATGTCGGCCTTTCTGGTGCCCACCAACACGCCCGGTTACCGCGTCGACAAAGTCGAACACAAGCTGGGCCAGCAAGCCTCCGACACCTGCTCGCTGCGCTTCGAGGAGTGCCGCATCGGGGACGATGCCCTCCTCGGCGCTGCAGGCCGTGGCTACGCGATCGCCCTCTCCAATCTCGAATCGGGGCGTATCGGCATCGCGGCACAATCCGTGGGAATGGCGCAGGCCGCGCTCGAGATTGCCGTCAACTACGCCCGAGACCGCCGCTCCTTCGGCAAGCCCATCATCGAGCATCAGGCCGTTGGCTTCCGCCTCGCGGATCTCGCCACGCAACTCGCTGCCGCGCGCGAACTGGTGCTGCACGCGGCAGCCATGAAGGACGCGGGAGAGCCCTGCCTGAAGGAAGCCGCGATGGCCAAGCTCTTTGCTTCGGAGGCGGCAGAAACCATCATCAGCGGCGCCATCCAGACACTGGGCGGCTATGGCTACCTCGAAGAATTCGGGCTCGCGAAAATCTACCGCGATGCCCGCGTCTGCCAGATCTACGAAGGCACCTCCGACATCCAGCGCATGCTGATCGCACGCGCACTCTGAGAAGGAAATACCGACATGACAGATCAATCCCATCACGGCGCTGGCCCCGAGCTCACCGCAGCGATTGCCGAGCGCGTGGAGCGCTTTGTGCGCGAGGTCGTGATCCCGTACGAGAGCGATCCGCGCCGCGACCACCACGGTGCACCCACCGATGAATTGATGCATGAAATGCGGGAAAAGGCGCGCAGCGCTGGCGTACTGACGCCACACATTCTTCCCGATGGTCGCCACCTGAATCAGCGCGAGACTGCAGAGGTGCTCATCAAGTCCGGGCTCTCCCCACTCGGGCCGCTCGCCGTGAACACCTGTGCTCCGGACGAAGGCAACATGTTCCTGCTCGGCCGCGTCGCGAACCCCGGGTTGAAAGAACATTTCCTGCGTCCGATGGTCGAGGGCCGCAAGCGATCCGCATTCTTCATGACGGAGCCCGCACTCGAAGGCGGCGCAGGCTCGGATCCCTCGATGATGCAGACCCGCTGCTGGCAAGAAGGCGATGAGTGGGTGATAGATGGGCGCAAGGCGTTCATAACCGGTGCGCAGGGCGCAGGTGTGGGCATCGTGATGGCGAAGGCCGAGGCCGGCGCATGCATGTTTCTCGTGGATCTTCCGCACCCGTCGATCGTGATCGAGTACGTCCCGAACACGATCGACAATTCGATGCCGGGCGGGCATGCCACCGTTCGCATCGACAATCTGCGCGTGCCGGCATCGCAGCTGCTCGGCAAAGAGGGGCAAGGCTTTGATTACGCGCAGGTGCGCCTCGCGCCCGCACGGCTGTCGCACTGCATGCGCTGGCTGGGCGCCTGTATCCGCGCGCAAGAAATCGCTGTCGACTACGCCAACCGCCGTATGGCCTTCGGCAAGGTGCTCATCGAGCACGAGGGTGTCGGATTCATGCTGGCGGAAAACCTGATCGATCTGCAGCAATGCCGGCTGATGATCGACTGGTGCGCTGGCGTGCTGGACAGCGGCTCGGCGGGTATCGCCGAAAGTTCGATAGCCAAGGTGGCGGTATCGGAAGCGCTGATGCGCATCGCCGACCGCTGCGTGCAGGTGATGGGCGGGCGCGGCGTCACGGACGACACCGTCGTCGAGCAGGTCTTCCGCGAGATCCGCGCCTTCCGCATATACGACGGCCCCACCGAGGTCCACAAGTGGAGCCTCGCCAAGCGTATCCGCCGGGAATGGAAGGCAAGCCAGTGAACGGCGCCCCGTTCGCACCACTCAAGCGCCCGCCCGCCTACCTGCAGGTGAGCGAGCGCATCCGTGCAGCGATCCTGGGCGGGCAGATTCCTGCGGGTGAATTGCTGCCGACCGAAACCGAACTCGCCACGCAATTCGGTGTCACGCGCTCCACCGTGCGCGAGGCGATCCGGCTGCTCGAACAAGGTGGGCTGATCGGGCGCGCGGATCGCAAGCGCCTTGCGGTGAGACTTCCTTCGCTGGAATCAGCCTCGCGCTCGATCAGCGCAGCGATGCAGATGCACCGCGTGACCTTCAAGGACCTGTGGGAAATCTCCATGGGCCTCGAGCCGCTCGCGGCGCGCCTCGCCTGCGCCACCATCGATGCCGCCCACATCGCGCTGCTGGAGGCCAACCTGAAGCGCACGCGCGCCGCCTTCGACAACGACGAGGAAATGCTCGAAGCCGAGATCGAGTTCCATGACCTGGTTGCACGCGCCACGCGCAACCACGCGCTGCTCCTCGCGCGCGAACCGCTCAACCTGCTCTTCTACCCTGCCTACCGGCCCGTGATCGAGCGCCTGAAGCCCGGAAAGCGGATCCTCGAGTCGCACCAGAAGATCTTCGAGGCCATCCGGCGCAACGACCCGGATACCGCGGCTGAGTGGGCCGAGAAACACATGCGCGACTTCCGCCGAGGGATTCTCATGGCGAAACTCGATTTCGAGGGGCCCGTGGAAGCCGCCACCGCCGAGGCCAAGCGCGGCGCGGCTTGACGCCACAGCGTATGGCGGCGACATTGCCGCTCATGAACCCACGTAGTTCCCCCACGCTCGATATCGGCACCGGCCTGCTCTTCGGTGCCGGCTTGTTCCTGTGCCTGTACCTGCACCTGATGCCGGCGCTGATTGCGGGGCTGCTGGTCTACTCCCTGGTGCACGCGATGGTGCCCTTGCTGCACGCGCAGCGCTTCGACCGCAGGGTCTCGCGCCTGTTGGCCGTGTCGCTTATCGCCCTGGTGGTGATCGCCCTGTTGGCCGTGGTGGGCACCGCGCTTACATCGTTCCTTCGCAACAGCGGAGAAAGCATCCCGCAACTGATCACGCGCATGGCCGAGATCATCGAAGGCTCACGCAGCACCATGCCCGGATGGCTCCTCGAGAACATCCCGCAGGACACCGACGCACTGCGCCTTGCCATCGTCGACTGGCTGAAAAACCACGCGAGCACCTTCCAGGTGGCGGGCACGGGGCTGGGACGCGCGCTCGCGCATATCCTGATCGGCATGGTGATCGGGGGACTGCTGTCGCTCGACGCAGCGCTCGAGCACGATCAGCAAGCCCCCCTCACCGCCGCGATCCACGAGCGCGGACACAGGCTGGCGCAAGCGTTCCAGCGGGTGGTGTTCGCGCAGTTCTGGATCTCGACGCTGAACACCTTCTTCACGGGCATCTTCCTCGCAGGTGTGCTGCCGCTGCTGGACGTGCATCTGCCCTTCACCAAGACGCTGATCCTGATCACGTTCATCGCAGGGCTTATCCCCATCCTTGGCAACCTGATCTCGAACACGGTGATCTTCGTGGTCGGCCTCAGCCAGTCACTGACGGTGGCGCTGGGCGCATTGCTCTACCTGATCGTGATCCACAAGCTCGAATACTTCCTGAATGCGCGGATCGTGGGCAGCCACATTCGCGCGCGTGCCGCCGAGTTGTTGCTGGTGATGCTGGTGATGGAGGCCGCGTTCGGCATTCCCGGCCTCATCGCCGCACCGATCTTCTATGCCTATCTGAAAGACGAACTGCGCAGCCGCGGCCTTGTGTAGGAGCGGGCCACGCCCGCGACGCGCTCCCCTGTAGGAGCGGGCCATGCCCGCGACGAATTCCCCGGTAGGAGCGGGCCATGCCCGCGACTGTGCGTGTATCGGTGCTGCTGTCGCGGGCATGGCCCGCTCCTACAGCAGTTCCTTCGCCAGAAACTCCATGTTGCGCACAGTCAGATCAAAGTCCGAGCTGTGGCCAATGAGCAGCGAGGTAACGCGGGTTTTCTTCCAGTCCTGCAGACGCTCGCGCACACGGCCCTCGGGGCCGGCGAGCGAGATCTCGTCGACGAGTTCATCCGGCACAGCCTCCACCGCCTCCATCTGCTTGCCCGAGAGGAACAGGTCCTGGATCTGCTGCGCGGCATCGGCATAGCCCATGCGACCCAACAGGTTCTTGTGGAAGTTCATGCCCTTCGCGCCCATGCCGCCCAGATAGAGCGCCATGGTCCATTTGCCGGGCATCAGGGCCTGTTTGAGATCATCGTTCAGACTGAGATTCACCATCGCGGCCACTTCGAAATCCGGGCCCGCGGGCGCGAGGCTCTCGTCGAAGATGTCCATCTTGTAGGGCGAGCAGAAGATGGGCAGCCAGCCATCGAAACACTCTGCCGACAGCGCGACGTTTTTCGGGCCTTCGGCGCCCAACAGCACCGGGATGCGCTTGCGCAACGGGTGCGTGATGCTTTTGAGCGGTTTGCCAAGGCCCATGCCGTTCTCGCAGGGCAGCTGGTACTGCTGGCCGTGGAACTCAACGGGCTCCTCGCGGGCGATGACCTTGCGGAAGATCTCGATCCACTCGCGGGTGCGCTCCAGCGGCTTGCCGAAGGGCTGCCCGTACCAGCCTTCGACGACCTGCGGGCCGGATACGCCCACGCCGAGCATGAGGCGACCGTTCGAGAGGTGATCAAGGGTGAGCGCCGTCATCGCGGCACACGTGGGTGTACGCGCCGAAATCTGCATCACGCCGGTGGCCAGCCGGATCTTGCTGGTGTGCGCAGCGATGGCCGCCAGCGGCGTGAAGCAATCCGAGCCGTAGGCCTCTGCCGTCCAGACCGAATCGAAACCGATGCTTTCGGCCACCTTCGCCAGCTCGATGAAGCGGGGCGTGGGTCCTTTTTGCCAATAGCCGAGTTGGAGACCGAGTTTCATGGGGTTCTTCCGGTTGGGAGTTTCGGGGCGAGTATAAGCGCGGGTTCTGCACCGGACAGTGTCGCGGCCTTGCGTTGACGGTTGACCGATCTGCTCAGGCCACGGGTTAGACTCCCTGCAACTGATACACCGGAGGCAGACACCATGGACCCACTCGCCGCAAACAAAGCGCTCGTATCGCAGTTCTGGCAAGAGGTCTACGAGGGCCGGAACTACGACCGGATCGGAGACTTCTTCGCGCCCGACGGCGAGTACGTGGACGTGGCAATGCCCGATTCCGTGGCGCGCGGCCCGGCGGCGGTGGGCAAGCGGCTACGCATAGGGCACGAACCCGTGGAGCGCTTCACGCACGTGGTGCACCGCATGGTGGCCGAGGGCAATACCGTGATGACGGAGCACACCGAGACCTGGTTTTTCCACACGGGAGAGGTGGTGGCACTGCCTTTTGTTTCGGTGATGGAGATCTCAGACGGGCACATCCGCCTGTGGCACGACTACTCCAACATCGACACGCTGCTGAAAGGCGCACCGGCCTGGTGGCTGGAGCACATCATGCAATTCAGTGTGGAGGACTTCGGCTCTACTGCTCCCTGAACTGCATCAGATAGGCAATGAGATCCGCGCGCTCCTGCGGATCGGGCACGCCCAGACTCATCATCATGTTGCCCGGAATGAAGCCACGCGGATCGGCGAGCCATGCATCGAGAATCTCGGGGCTCCACACCAGACGCGAGTCTTTCAGGGCCTGCGAGTAGTAGGCAAAGCCTTCCTGCGTGCCGGCCTGCCGGCCCCAGACGTTCCAGAGCGAGGGGCCGTTCTGGTGGCCCGCACCCTTGTCGGGGTAATGACAGGTGCGGCAGCGCCCGAAGACAACGCGACCGTTCACCACGTCGGCAGCAGCCAGGCGCTCTGCGAAGGGTTTTGCGGGGCCTGGCACAGGCTCGGCTGCATGCGTGTGGCTGACAAGCGCCAGCAGCAGTGCGAGCAGGGCAGCCGGGGAAAAGGCCATGGGTGCGCGGTGAGCCTGGTTCATGCCGCCACCTCTTCCTTCGCCGCGTGGATGCCGGCCTGCCGGCCGAAGAAGCTGCAATCGCCGATGGAGACACCGCTCGCAATGTAAGGCGCATTCGGCATGCCTGCGGTGGTGCGGCCTGCGGCGTAGAGGCCGGGAATGCGTTCGCCGCCGGCGTCCAGCACCTCCGCACGCACGGTGGTTTCGAGGCCGCCGAAGGTGTGCGCCGGGCAAAACGCCGAACGCACCGAGAGGTCGTAAAGGCGGAACGGCGGCTTCGCGAGCGGCGTCACCCACTTGGGGTGCTTGTGCCAGAGCGGATCGACCGAACGCTCGGCGTGGCGGTTGTAGAACTCCACGGTCTGTTGCAGCGCGCCCTCGGCAAAACCGCCCGCCCGCTCGAGTTCCGAAACCGACGCGGCCTCGGCGAGCAGCGGCATGCGGAAGTCACCGTCGTCGTAGCTCGAATCCGCGTCCGTCACCAGATAGGCCACGCCGTGCTGGTTGTAGGCCGTCTCGTGGCCGGCATAGGCGTAGTAGGAATCCTCCGGCAGAAAGCGCTGCGCGGCGCGGTTCACCACGATGCCGTGGATGGTGCGCTCGGGCGGATAGAGCGGCAGGATCGCGAAGCCCTGATGCATGCGGATGGCCGCCGCGCCCACGCCCATGCCCATGCGGATCCCGATGCCCATGTCACCCGCGCTCGCCCAGGGCACGGAGCAGTCGTAGAGCTCCGGCGCGTAGCGCTTCAGCATCTCGCGGTTCTGGATGAAACCGCCGCAGGCGAGCACTACACCGCGGCGCGCGCGGACAGCGATGGTCTTGTCCCCTTGCTGCGCCAGCAGCCCCACGATGCGGCCGTCGTCCTCGCGCACCAGCCGCTCTGCAGAGACGCCATGCAGCGTCTTCACGCCCGCGCTCTCCGCCGACGGCAGGAGTGCCTCCATCAGTGTGCGGCCGCCGGTGTGACCTGCAGTGGTGGGCACGTGGCCGCGCGGCGCGGGGCGCGCGATGTCACGCCACGGCGCCGCGAGTTCGCAGCCCGAGTAATAGAGCGATGCCCCGTCGAATGGGAGTTCCTTGGACTCGCTGAACTTCTGCGCATACTTCACGCCATGCGCGACCAGCCAGTCGAAATGCTCGAGGCTGCGCTCGCAGTAGAGCTCGATCTTGTCCTTGGTCGGATGCAGGGCGCCGGCGGCTAGCATGAAGTCCCGCATCGCCTCGACGCTGTCCTCGAAGCCGAGCGCTTTCTGCAGCGGCGTACCACCACCGAGGTAGCAGACGCCGCCCGACATGGCAGAGGAACCACCGGTCTTCGGCAGGCGCTCAAGCATGAGCACCTCGGCCCCGGCTGCACGCGCTTCGATGGCCGCAGACGCACCGGCTGCACCGGAACCGGCCACGACCACATCCGCCGTGTAGTCCCACTGCCGCACCTCGCGCCGCCCTGCCGGGGCTCGCGGATCGCAGCCTGTAGCGACCGCAACAGCACCCGCCGCACCCAGGCCCGACAGGAAACGTCGCCGGCTCTTGTCTCGCATGCTCATGTGCTTTCTCTCGCCTCCAAAAAAGAAAACCCCCGGTGACGGGGGCTTCCTTGCTTCCTCGTGCCTGTGCCGGCATCAGAACCGGTAGGTACCCTGCAACGCGAAGGAGCGCGGGCGGCTGCTGAACACGTAGTAGGCGTTTCCGGTGCCACCGGTGGCGGTGGATGCGAGCACGCCCGTGCCGCCGTAGTCGATGGTTTCCTCGTCGGTCAGGTTGTTGCCGATCAGGGCAACCTCCCACTGATCGTCAGACTGCGCGAGCGCGATGCGGGCGTTCACCTTGGTGTAGGCGTCCTGCATGGTGCGCGGGTCGAGCTGCGGGGACCAGAGGTACTCGTCGGAGTACTGCAGGTCTACCTGCGCGCGCAGCTCCAGCGCGTCGCCGATCGGGTAGTAGAAGTCACCCGTGATCACGCCCTTCCACTCCGGCGTGTATTCCTTGCGCTCGCCCGAGGCATCGCACTGCTGGAGCAGCGCATTCGTGACGCTCTCCGGCTGAAGCACCGTCTGGCCGAACCAGCACTGGGCGACATCGAAATCCTTGAACTCGAAATCGAGGTAGCCGAGCGATCCCGAGAGCGTGAAGTTCTCGCTGATCATCCAGCGGCCATCGACCTCGAGGCCTTTGACCTCTGCGCCCGCGGCATTGGCCACGTTGAAGCCCACGCCACCGTCGAACACCGAGGTCTGGAGGTCCTCATACTCGGTGTAGAAGATCGCCGCGTTCACTTCGGCTACATCACCGATGGACGCCTTCATACCCAGCTCGTAGCTGGTGGCTTCTTCCTTGTCGAACTCCCAGGCACCCACGGCGGCGGGGCTGGTGCCCGTGACCACCACCGCCGGATCAGGATCGGCGTTGGAGCGGTTGTCGAAACCGCTCGACTTGAAGCCCTCGACGTAGGAGGCGTACACCATGACGTCGTCGGTCGCGTCCCACTGCAAGGTGACGAGCGGCGTGAAGGCGTTCTCGCTCAGCGAGCCCTTGAGGTTGTTCGGCTCGATACGCAGGTTGCCGAAGAGCGCGTTCAGGAGCGGGCTCGTACCGCCCTGGTCAACGCCTGCGCTGTCGAAGTGCGACTGCACGCGCGAGGCGTCCTTGTCTTCCTGCGTGTAACGGCCGCCGAGCACCAGACGCCAGTCCTCGCTCATGTTCCAGGTGGCCTGCACGAAGGCAGCCCACACCTCGGTGTCCTGCTCGAAGCTGCGGCGGGAACTGATATTCG
>JBILEG010000105.1:0-9156 GCA_044352225.1 Pseudomonadales bacterium
CGCCTCGCGCGCCGTGAAAGCCCGAGCGAGCGTTGGAAGCGGGCAGGGGTGCGCGGTGTGTTGACCAGCATCGTCGGGCGCGGGTAGGCTCGCCGGTCTTCCGTTTTCGAGCCACTTCACCATGCCCCGCGTGCTTTTTTTGAGTCATGACGGCGTCGAGTATCCCGTCGATGCCCACGCCGGCGACAGCCTGATGGCCGCCGCACTGGACAACGCGGTACCCGGCATCGATGCCGAGTGCGGCGGTGGCTGCGCCTGCGGCACCTGCCATGTCTACATCGATGCTGCCTGGGCTGATCGCATAGCCCCGGTTGCCGACATGGAAGAAGGCATGCTGGACTTCGTGCACAAGCGTGAAGAGACGTCGCGGCTCGCCTGCCAGGTCACGGTGGACGACGCACTCGACGGCCTGGTGGTGCGGATACCGGCTTCCCAGTTCTGAGCCCACGTGGAGCACGACCCCTGGGCTGATCATCCCTGCCGCCCCGGTGCGGATGCCTGGTCACTACCGCTCGAGCGGATCGATCCCTCCAATCCGAGGCTGTACGCAGAGAATGCCTGGGGGCCGGTCTTCGCGCGCTTGAGGCGGGATGCTCCGGTGCATTACTGCAGCAACAGTCCCTTCGGCCCGTACTGGTCCGTGACACGTTTCCGGGACATCCGGCACGTCGACTCACAACATCAGGTGTTCTCTTCGGAGCCCACCGTCCTGCTCGGCAACCCACCCAAGGATTTCTACCTGCAGCCCGGGTTCATCGCGATGGACCCGCCGCGCCACACCCAGACGCGCGCTGCCGTACAACCTGCACTCGGGCAGGCCAACCTGGCGTTGCTGGAGCCACTGATCCGGGCGCGTGTCGAGGGCATCCTCGATGGATTGCCCGTCGGTGAGGAGTTCGACTGGGTGTCGCGCGTCTCGATCGAACTGACCACGCAGATGCTGGCCACACTCTTCGATTTTCCCTTCGAGGAGCGGCATCTGCTGACGCACTGGTCGGACGTCGCTACCTCCAGCCCGCGCAACCCGGGACCCGTGAAGCTCAGCGCGGAGGAGTGGCGTTGTACGATGCGGGAGTGCCTCGAGCGCTTCACGGCACTGTGGCACGAGCGCGCATCACGCCCGCCGCGCGAGCCTCTCGACCTGGTGACGCTGCTCGCACAGAACCCGGCGACACGCGGGATGCAACCGATGGACTACCTCGGCAATCTCCTGCTGCTGATCGTGGGCGGTAACGACACCACGCGGCACTCGCTGAGCGGCGGCGTGCTGGCCTTGCACGAGAATCCCGCTGAACTCGCGAAATTGCGTGCCGATCCCGGGCTTGTGAACAGCCTGGTCCCCGAGATCATCCGCTGGCAGACCCCGCTCGCGTATATGCGCCGCACGGCGGTTACGGACGTCGAACTCGCGGGGCAGAAGATACGTGCGGGCGAGAAAGTGCTGATGTGGTATCTCTCGGGCAACCGCGACCTGAGCGAGATTCCCGATGCGGACCGTTTCGTGGTCGATCGCGCGCAGCCGCGCCATCATCTGGGTTTCGGCTTCGGCATTCACCGCTGCATGGGCAATCGTCTGGCCGAGATGCAGTTGCGGATCGCCTGGGAGGAGATCCTGAAGCGTTTTTCCCGTATCGAGGTGTGCGGGGTCCCGGTGCGGGTGATGTCCTCCTTCGTGCACGGCTTCGAGAAACTGCTGGTGCGCGTGCACGCAGCTTGAGCGCGGATCAGGCGCCCGGCCAACGGGGTTCCCGTTTCTCGAGAAACGCGCTCATCCCTTCCTGCGCATCCGGCGTCTGGCTCGCGCGCGCTATCATCAGTTGCGCGTACTCGAAACACTGCGTGAGCGTCATGTCTTCCATCGCGCGGAACGCTTTTTTGCCGAGCATCAGCGCTGTGGGCGAGTTCGCCGTCAGGCGTGCGACCAGCGCGTCGACCGCACTGTCGAGAGATGCGGCGGGGACCACCTGATTCAGGAGTCCGTACTCCAGCGCTGCGGTGGCATCGAAGGCATCTGCGGTGAGGCACATCTCCATCAAGCGCCGCCGCGGCACCAGACGCATCAGGTAGCTCAGTATCATCAGAGGGAAAACCCCGACACGCGCCTCGGGTGTGCCAAAGCGGGCGCTGTCCACGGCGATGGCGAGATCGCACATGCACACCAGCCCCAGCCCACCAGCCATGGCGTGGCCGTTGATACGCGCGATCAGCGGTTTGCCGAGTCTTTCTGCGGCCCGGAACACCTCGATGAAGGGGTGAGTATCGGCGCCGGTGAAGACGCCTCCGCCGCTGTCCAGAGCCTGCCTGAGATCGGCGCCAGCGCAGAAAGCCTTGTCGCCCGCGCCCGTCAGGACCACGGCCCGGACGCTGGTGTCTGCTGCAGCGTCGTCCAGTGCTGCGCGCAGAGCAGCAAGCACTTCCTCGTTCACGGCGTTGCGCTGCTCGGGACGGTTGATGGTGATGCGCAGAACCCCGGCATCACGGCTCGGCAGGACGACAGACATGGGCTCACTCCGGGGGACAAACTTCTCATGCACGGCGGGCGGCCTTGCCCGTGTAGAATCGCTGCCGTATCGCCGGGCAGTCAACACGGGAGCAGTAATCGGTGGCGCAACGGCACGACGGGCGGCTGGATCCCTCGGGTGTGGAACGCCTGCGGCGTGCGATCGATGCCGATATCTCTGCTGGCCTGTGCGACGGCGTTTCGCTCTGCGTCGATATCGAGGCTGCTCCCGCACTCGAGATCCGGGCAGGCTTTGCCGAGCGCCGCGTCGGTCGCGCGCTGCTCGCGGACGATGTCTTCGTCACGATGTCGGTCGGCAAGCAATTCACCAACGCCGTCGTTCTTGCCGCCATCGACCGCGGCGAGTTCTCCTTTCTGACGACAGTGTCAGAGGTTCTGCCAGGCTTCGCGGGGAGTGCGTGGCGGGGCATGACGGTCGCACACCTGCTCTGTAATACGTCTGGCATCCTTGCCGAGGCACCGGCAGTTCCCGCCGATGTTCTGATGGATCCTGCACGCCTGTCAGCCTTTGCGGCAGCGAAAGGACCACAGTTCGCGCCCGGGTCGCGGGTGAGTTATTCCACCGTCGCTGCGCACGCCGTGCTCTCTGAAATCGTACGCGCGGTGGACGGCGGTTCCCGCGATTTCAGCGATATCGTCCGTGCCGAACTGTTCGAGCCGCTGGGCATGCACGACAGCAGTCTCGGCTACCGCGCCGATCTGATGGAGCGACTGTGTCCGGTGGTGGCCTGCTACTCCGGGCCGGGGCTGTTCGAGCCGCGGGGAATGGAGGCCTTCACGCAACTGGTCGCGATCCCCGGTGCGAGCATGCCCGCGGGGGGATACCTCACCACGGCCCCTGATTTGCGCCGTTTCGTTCGCATGCTCGCCGGCGGCGGCGAACTGGACGGCGCGCGCATCCTGTCGCCCGCCATGCTCGCGCTGTGCGCGCGTAACCAGACCGGCACGCTGCCGAACGATCTTTTCGAGCCGATCCTCGGCGCGCGTGGCTGGCTGCCGTGGCCGGCGTACATGGGGCTGGGTTTTTACGTGCGTGGAGACGCCTTGACGCCTGGCCCCCTGCCCAATCTCGCATCGGCGCCCACCATCGGCGGCTGGGGCGCAGGTTCAACCGCGTTATGGTCAGACCCCGTCAACAAGGTGGGATTCAGCTTTCTGTCCACCGGCCTGATGGAAGACACGCGTCATCTGCAGCGGATCCAGCGCCTCTCGGACATGGTGTTGTCCGCGCTGCGTCACTGATTGCATACCGGAGATACTGTGGCCCTCGATTTCGACAGTGCGCGCCTTCCCGACCCGGCACTGCGCGCCGAGCATCACGCATGGCGGGCAACGCTGCGCCGCTTCGTCGACGCCGAGATCATGCCCTTCGTCGATGACTGGGACGAGACGGGTACGGTGCCCGATGCGCTCTGGCCAAAGGCTGCGGACATAGGGCTCCTGCAGATGGGATACCCGGAGGAATTCGGTGGCATCCGCGAGGGCGTCGACATCTGGCACATGAACATCGTCGCCGAGGAAATGGCGCGCACCAGCCTCGGTGGGCTGAGCAGTTCACTGCTGGTACACGGCATCGGGCTTCCGCCACTGGTGAACTTCGGCGCACCCGAACTCCAGGCTGCCGTGATTCCCGGCGTGTTGTCGGGCGAGCGGCACATCTCTCTGGCCGTAACGGAACCCTCTGGCGGTTCGGACGTGGCGAGGCTCAAGACCCGCGCAAGACGCGAAGGTGATCATTACGTCGTGAGCGGTTCGAAGACGTTTATCTCCGGCGGCATGCGCGCGGATTGGTTCACCACCGCCGTGCGCACGGGCGGGGAGGGCTCACGGGGCCTGTCGGTGCTGCTGATACCCGCCGATTTGCCGGGCGTCTCGCGCACGCCGCTCTCGCGCAAGCAGGGCTGGTGGTGTTCGGATACCGCGACGATCCATTTCGACGAGGTATGCGTGCCGGCCACGAACCTGATCGGCCCGGAGAATGCCGGCTTCCTCGTCATCATGGCCAACTTCAACCATGAGCGGATGGCGATGTCGGTAGGCATGGAGGCCTTCGCACGCGTGTGTCTGGAAGAGGCCGTGAACTGGGCGCGTCAGCGCGAGACCTTCGGCAAGCGCCTCGCAGACCATCAGGTGATCCGCCACAAGATTGCGCAGATGAAGCAGCGCATCAGTGCGACACAGGCGTGGATACAGCTGTGTTCCCGCCAGATCCACGAGGGCAGCGCGCAACCGGGCGATATCGCGCTTCTCAAGGTGCAGGCGAGCGAGACCCTGGAGTTCTGCGCGCGCGAGGCGATGCAGGTGCTGGGAGGTGCGGGCTACATTCGCGGCAACCGCGTCGAGCGGATCTACCGCGAGGTGCGCGTCAACGCGATCGGCGGCGGTTCGGAAGAAATCCTGCGCGACCTGGCCGCCCGCCAGTTCGGGCTCTGAAGAGAACTCCATCCGATGAGATTCAACGAGCAGCACCGAGCGATCCGGGATACGACCGCGCGCTTCATAGACGAAGAGATAAACCCCCGCACCAAAGAGTGGGAAGACGCTGGGATATTTCCTGCGCACGAACTCTTCGCGAAACTCGGCGAACTCGGCCTTCTGGGTATCTGCAAGCCGGTCGAGTACGGCGGCATGGGTCTCGATTACAGCTACCAGATGGTGTTCGCCGAGGAACTCGGCCGCATCCAGTGCGGTGGCGTGGGCATGGCCATCGGCGTGCAGACGGACATGGCAACGCCTGCGCTCGCCAAGTTCGGCAGTGATGAACTCCGGCGCGAGTTCCTCGCGCCCGCCATCAGCGGCGAGGCTGTTTGCTCCATCGCCGTAAGCGAGCCCGGTGCGGGCTCCGATGTGGCAGCCATCCGCACGACCGCACGCAAGGACGGCGACGACTACGTGATCGACGGCAGCAAGATGTGGATCACCAACTCCACGCAAGCGGATTTCCTCTGTCTGCTCGCCAACACGAGCGACGGCAAGGCGCACTTCAACAAATCGCTGATCATCGTTCCCACGCGAACGCCGGGCGTATCGTTCTCCCCCCGCCTCGACAAACTCGGCATGCGCTCCTCCGACACCGCGCAGGTGTTCCTCGATGGCGTGCGCGTACCGCAGCGCCATCGCATCGGTGAGGAGGGTTCCGGCTTCGTCTACCAGATGCTGCAGTTTCAGGAAGAGCGCATTTTCGCTGCGATTTCCGGCATAAAAAGCCTCGAGGCCTGCGTCAGCCAGACGATCGAGTACACGCGCTCGCGGCAGGCTTTCGGTCAGTCGATCCTCGACAACCAGGTGGTGCACTTCCGCCTCGCGGAGTTGCAGACCGAGATCGAAGCGCTGCGTGCACTCTGCTATGGCGCGGTGGAGGCGTATATCCACGGCGAGGACGTGACCCTCAAAGCCTCGATGGCCAAGCTGAAAATCGGGAGGCTCTCACGGGAGGTCACAGACGCCTGCCTGCAGTACTGGGGCGGTATGGGCTTCATGTGGGACAACCCCGTATCGCGTGCCTGGCGGGACACGCGACTGGCGTCCATTGGTGGCGGCGCTGACGAGGTCATGCTCTCGATCATCTGCAAGTTGATGGACATCCTTCCCCGCCGCAAAAAAGGGGAGAAACCATGAGCCCCTCCCTGCGGGAGCGCTATGGCCCTTGGGCTCTGGTGGCCGGGGCCTCCGATGGCATCGGCGAGGCCTTTGCGCGCGCACTTGCTGCCGCTGGCCTGAGCCTCGTACTGCTAGCGCGTCGGGCGCAGCTGCTGTCAGGGCTTGCGGCAGATCTCGAAGGAGAGCACGGCATCTCCACGCGCTGCCTGACGGCAGACCTCACTGCACCGGACATCCTTTCACAGGTGGCCGCAGGCACTTCCGACCTCGAGATCGGGCTACTCGTCTACAACGCAGGTGCCACGCACGGCGCGGCGCATGTGATCGACAAACCGCTGGCCGCATCACTTGGCCTTGTGGCTCTGAACTGCATCGGGCCCTTGTCGCTGTCGCACCATTTCGGTGGGCTGATGCGTGAGCGGGGGCGCGGCGGAATCGTGTTGCTGTCTTCGCTGGCCTCGCTCTCGGGTGGCAGTTACACGGCCGTCTACAACGCCACCAAATCCTTCGAATTGATTCTCGCAGAGGGGCTATGGCACGAATTGAAGCCCTCGGGCGTCGATGCCATGTGCCTGATCGCCGGTGCCACACGCACACCGAGCATGCTGCAAAGCATGCCCTCATTCGCGAGTTATCCGGGCCTGATGACGGCACAGCAGGTAGCTGAGGAAGGGCTTTCTTTCCTCGGGCGGGGGCCGGTATGGGTCGCGGGTGAGCACAATCGTGCCATCGCACGAAGGCTGTTGCCCAATGCGCGCGTCGCGCAGATCAATGCTCTCAGCGCCGCCAGCGCCGGCATTTTCGGCAAGCCCGTGCAGGATCTGGCGGGTGAGGATTTCTGAGGCGACGTCGCCACCGATTCACGATTCGACAACGGAGACACACACCATGGCAGCCCCACAGGGCCCCGGATTCGACACACTCTCTCTGCACGCGGGGGCTCAACCGGATCCGGCGACAGGCGCTCGCGCCACGCCCATCTACCAGAGCGCCTCTTTCGTTTTCACCGACTCCGACCAGGCCGCTGCGCTCTTCAACATCGAGCGCACCGGGCATGTCTATTCGCGGCTCAGCAATCCGACCAACGCGGTGCTCGAGGAGCGCATCGCCGCGCTCGAGGGCGGAGTAGCGGCCATCGCCACGGCGAGCGGGCAGGCGGCGTTGCACCTTGCCATCGTCACGCTGATGGGCGCGGGCGGGCACATCGTGGCCTCACGTTCGCTCTACGGCGGCTCACACAATCTGCTCGGCTATACGCTGCCACGCTTCGGCATCACGACCACCTTCGTCGATCCCCGCGATCCCGAGGCCTTCCGCGCCGCCATTCGCCCTGAGACACGGCTCGTCTTTGGCGAAACGCTGGGCAACCCCAACCTGGAGGTGCTGGACATTCCCGCGATCTCCGCCATCGCCCATGAGGCCGGGTTGCCGCTGCTGGTGGATGCCACCTTCACCACGCCGTGGCTGATGAAGCCGCTGGAGCTCGGTGCCGATCTGGTGATGCATTCCGCCACCAAGTTCCTGAGCGGGCACGGCATCGTGATTGGCGGCCTGCTTGTGGACGGAGGCCGCTTCGACTGGGAGGCCTCCGGCAAATTCCCAACGCTCACCGAACCCTATGCAGGATTTCACGGGCTGGTGTTCAGCGAGGAGTTCGGTCCCTCCGCCTTCATCGTCCGCGCGCGCAAGGAAGGCATGCGTGACTTCGGGGCCTGCATGGCGCCGACCTCTGCGTTCCATGTCCTTCAGGGCATCGAAACACTCGGCCTGCGGATGGCCAGGCACGTCGACAACACGCGTCGTGTAGTGCAGTTCCTGACGGGGGAATCGACGGTATCGGCCGTGCGTTATCCCGAACTCGAGGGTCACCCGGACAGGGAGCTCGCGGCGAAACTGCTGCCCAAAGGTTGCGGTGCAGTCTTCAGTTTCGATCTGCGCGGCGGGCGCAAGGCAGGCATCGCTTTTGTCGATGCGCTGAATGTGTTCTCCCATCTCGCGAATGTGGGCGATGCGCGTTCTCTGGTCATCCATCCGGCCAGCACTACCCACCACCGGATGGACGCCGCAGCCTTGGCTGCCGCTGGCATCGGTGAGGGCACCATCCGTCTGTCCATCGGCCTCGAAGACGCCGTGGATCTGATCGAGGATCTGCGTGCGGGACTGCGTGCAGCCGCGAAGGCTACAGGGGAGGGCGCCAAGTGAAGATCGAGATCGACGGGTTCCAGGCCTATTGCTACACCGGCGCCCGGGCGCCGGATGTTTCGCGTCCTGCGATCGTCCTGTGCCACGGCGCAGGCATGGATCATACGGTCTGGACGCTGGTGGCCAGGCATTTCATTCGCCATGGCCGTACGGTCATCGCGCCGGATCTGCCCGCGCACGGTCGCAGTGGCGGCACGGCGCTCGGCTCGGTGCCGGCAATGGCGGATTGGGTGATCCGCCTGCTCGATGCTATCGGCATCTCCAAGGCCGCCTTTTTCGGGCACAGCCTGGGCAGCCTGGTCGCACTGGATGCGGTCTCCCGCCACCCGGATCGCGCACGCGCGCTGGCAATGGTGGGCACTGCGGTGCCTATGCCGGTGTCCGATGCGCTGCTCGCCGCCGCAAAGGCGAACGACCATGCAGCCTTCGAGATGCTTACTCAGTTCGGTTACAGCAAGCGTCACGCCTTCGGTGGCAACTCCAACCCGGGCGTGTGGATGACCGGCGCTACGCTCAGGCTCTTCGAGCGCTCGAAACCGGGCAGCCTTTTTGCGGATCTCTCGGCATGCAACGCCTACATCGAAGGCCTTGAACGCGCGGCTGTCGTGCAATGCCCGAGCCTGCTGGTACTGGGCGCGGAGGACCGACTGACACCGGTCAAAGCCACCACTGCGCTGCGTTCTGCTCTCGCGGGTAGCGAGACGCGCATTCTGGCGGGGTCGGGTCACACGCTCATGGTCGAAGCTCCCAACACGCTGCTGGATGCACTCGGCGAACTCGAGCGCGGGCGCGGACGCGGCTGAGGCGGCCAGTCAGGGGTTGCCGGGGTCGTT
>JBILEG010000495.1:0-2865 GCA_044352225.1 Pseudomonadales bacterium
TGTAGCGTGCGAGCCCGAGCGGGAAGGGGTAGTCGGCTGCCTTGTTCAGCCGCACGGCAAGTTCGACCGGCCGCGTTTTACCCAGCAGCGTGAGGTTGCCTGTCAGCGTGCCCGTGCCGTTTTCGTCCAGCGTCAGTCCGCCAGCTACGAAGACCGCCTCCGGGTGAGCCCCCACGTCCAGGAAATCTTCATCGCGCAGGTGCTTGTCGCGCTTTGTGTGGTTGCTGAACACGCTGGACGTGTCCACCACCACGCGCCCTTCCTGCAGTGTGCGCGTGCTTTCGTCGTAGACGAAACGGCCGCTCGCCTTGAGGAACAGCCCCAGTGTGTCGGCGTAACCGATGTGGCGCACACTGAACGATATGCCGAAGTGGTCGGGGTCGATCACGAACTCTCGCGGTTCTGCGCGGGCGGGTACTGCCAGCGCCTGGGCCAGCAGGAGCGTGAGTGCTGCAAAGCCTGCCGCGAGTGGCGGGCAACGGGATGCGAGCGAGGCAAAGGAGCACATGCGATGGTTCCTGGTGTGATCGGTTGAAGGCGCGTCAGGGCGGTGCGTCAGGCCCGACCGGATGCTGTGCGGTGCAACCACCGTACATCCACCGCGAAGGACCAGCCAAGCAGCGTGAGCGAACTCCATAGCAGGGGCGCCGCCACATGTGGCATCACCCACGGCGAGAGTGCGCAGACCAGGCTCGCGACCTGCCACACGCAGATCGCCTTGCGACGCCAGCTCTCCGGCAATGGCGCTGCGAGCCACGGCCAAGGCCGCATCGCCGCCACCAGCAGGTACCGCATGGCACCGATGGCAAGCACCCAGACGCCTGCCTTGCCCAAAGCGGCTACGCAGAGGCAGAGCACGAGGATCAGGAAGGCGTCGAGCTCCATGTCGAAGCGCGCACCGAAGGCGCTCGCCGAGCCGGTGCGGCGTGCCACCCAGCCATCGAGCCCGTCTGCCGCGAGCGCGAGGATCGCAGCCCCCACCAGCCAGTGGGTCTGCGCGGCTAACCATGTCCCGTCAACCAGCGCCGCCGCGATCAGGCACACCAGCACGCCACGGGCGAGCGTCACGCGGTTGGCAGGGCCAAGCCCGCTGTCCGTCGGCAGCCGCCATGCGATGAGCGCCGCCATCGCCAGGTATCCGGCCGTTGCTGCAACCGCAAATGCCGGTGGCGCCGCGAGCCACCGGCCGGCCGCGTACGCCAGCAGCAGGACCGCGGCGCAGCCGGTGAGGAGTTCCGCGATCAGGTGCCGGCGTGGTGCTCCTGAAGATCTGCTCTGCATGGTGCTCCGGTATTTGTGGTGGGGCTTCGACGATACACTCGCAGGCCTGCCACCGGCAGCCATTGCACCGCGCGGGAAGGGTTCGTATGACGCAGCACACCGAGGCCTTCTGGGTCGTCTCGCCGCAGTGCGGCGAGATACGTCCCGAGGAACTCCCCGATCCGCGTAACGGCGAAGTTCTCGTGCGCTCGCTGTATTCCGCCGTGAGTCGCGGCACCGAGAGCCTGATCTGGCGCGGGACGGTGCCGCAGTCCGAGTACACGCGGATGCGCGCCCCCTTCCAGAGCGGCGATTTTCCCTTTCCCGTGAAGTATGGCTACGCGAGCGTCGGCGTGGTGGAGGCGGGCGATACGGCGCTACTCGGGCGCACCGTTTTCTGCCTGCACCCGCACCAGTCACGTTATGTGGTGCCTGTGGCCGCGGTGACGCCGTTGCCTGCGGATCTGCCGCCCGGTCGCGCGGTGCTCGCCGCGAACATGGAGACCGCCCTGAATGCGGTGTGGGATGCGCAGGCCGGCCCGGGTGACCGGATCACGGTGGTCGGCGCAGGGGTGGTCGGTGCGCTCGTTGCCTACCTCTGCGCGCGAATCCCGGGCGCGGAAGTGGATCTGCTCGACATCGACCCCACACGCGAGGCGCTCGCCCGCATGCTCGGATGCCGTTTCAGCCACCCGGAGCAGGCCGCTGGAGAGCGTGACCTTGTGATCCACGCAAGCGGCCATCCTGCCGGGCTTCGCAGCGCGCTCGGCCTTGCCGGCCTCGAGGCCACGGTGCTCGAGATGAGCTGGTACGGGAGCCAAAGCGTGGAGTTGCCGCTCGGTGGTGCGTTCCATTCGCGTCGCCTCACGCTGAAGTCGAGCCAGGTCGGGCGCCTGCCCCCGTCGCGCGCGCCGCGCTGGGACACCCGCCGACGGCTGGGGCTCGCGCTCGAACTGCTGCGCGACGAACGCCTCGAGGCGCTTATCAACGATGAAGGCCGCTTCCGTGACCTGCCCCTGAACATGGATCGTCTTGCCTGCGATCCGCGTGGCGTGCTTTGCCACCGCGTGCAGTACGAACAACCCTGAATTCCCCATCCCACACCACCCAGGAAACACCCGCATGTACAGCCTGAACGTCCGCGATCACATCATGATCGCCCACAGCTTCCAGGGGCAGATTTTCGGACCCGCGCAACGGCTGCACGGAGCGACCTACATCGTCGACCTCACCTTCCGGCGCGAGGCGCTCGATGCCGACGGGCTGGTCGTGGACATCGGGCTCGCCTCGCAATCCCTGAAGCGCGTGCTGGAGGCGCTGAACTTCCGCAACCTCGATGACGAGCCGGACTTTTCGGGCAAGAACACCACCACCGAATTCATGGCACGCGAGATCTTCGATCGCATGGTGACGGAGCTGCGCGCCGGTGCGCTGGGCGCGGGCGCCCAGGGCGTGAACGTGATATCGGTGACGCTTCACGAATCACACATCGCCTGGGCGAGCTACGAAGGGCCCGTGTGAACCGGGCGTGCAGCTTCGTCGTTGCGGGTTCGCCGGCACAGTTCACCGGCGGTTACCTCTACGACGCCCGGATAGCGCAGGGGC
>JBILEG010000496.1:0-2863 GCA_044352225.1 Pseudomonadales bacterium
CCGCTGCGTGATTTCGTGGCGCAGAACGAGGACGTCTCCGAGATCATGGAGATGGCCTTCAAGCTCGAAGGCATCGCGCGCAACGCCGGCAAGCACGCCGGCGGCGTGGTGATCGCACCCACCACGCTGACGGATTTCTCGCCGCTCTATGCTGACGACACGGGCAGCGGCCCCGTCACCCATTACGACAAGGACGACGTCGAGTCCGTGGGGCTGGTGAAGTTCGACTTCCTCGGTCTGCGCACGCTCACGATCATCGATTGGGCTCTGGACATCATCAACGCATCGCGGGTGCGCAAGGGCGAAACGCCCATTGATATCAACACCATTCCCCTCGATGACGCATCGACTTTCGGCATGCTGTGCCGCGGCGAGACCACTGCCGTGTTCCAGCTCGAATCGCGCGGGATGAAGGAATTGATCAAGCGCCTGCAGCCCAGTTGCTTCGAGGACATCGTGGCGCTGGTTGCGCTGTTCCGCCCCGGCCCCCTGCAGTCGGGTATGGTCGACGATTTCATCGACCGCAAGCATGGCCGTGCCGTGGTGCGCTATCCGCATCCGCTCCTCGAACCCATTCTCGATAACACCTACGGCGTGATCCTCTACCAGGAGCAGGTCATGCAGATCGCGCAGGTGCTGGCGCTCTACACCCTGGGTGGTGCGGACCTGCTGCGACGCGCGATGGGCAAGAAGAAGCCCGAGGAGATGGCAAAGCAGCGCGAGATTTTCATGGCCGGTGCCCGCGACAACGGCATCGAGCCGGAGCTTGCCGGATCCATCTTCGACCTCATGGAGAAATTCGCGGGCTACGGCTTCAACAAATCGCACTCCGCCGCGTATGCGCTGGTCTCCTACCAGACCGCCTGGCTCAAGATGCGTTACCCCGCGGAGTTCATGGCCGCGGTGCTCTCCTCCGAAATGCACAACACCGACAAGGTCGTGGTGCTGGTCGAGGAGTGCCGCCACATGCGCCTGCCGCTGGTGCTGCCCGACGTGAACGCAAGCGAGTTCCGTTTCACCGTGAATGCGACGGGTGAGATCGTCTACGGGCTGGGCGCCATCAAGGGGATCGGCGAGGGGCCGGTGGAGAGCCTGGCCGATGCGCGCGCCAAGGACGGGCCCTTCCTTGATCTTTTCGATTTCTGTCGCCGCACCGACCCGAAGCGCGTCAACAAGCGTGCACTGGAGGCACTGATCCGCTCCGGTGCGATGGATGGTCTTGGCGCCCCGCGGCAGGTCCTCATGGCCGCTATGCCGGAGGCACTCAAGGCGGCCGAGCAGCAGGCGCGCAATCACAACGTCGGGCTGGTGGACCTGTTCGGCGATGCAGTCGGCAGTGCGACGGGCAGCAATGAGAACCCTGACCCTTATCTTGCCTATGCCTTTGCGCCTGCCTGGAGCGTGAAGGAGCGGCTCCGCGGCGAGCGAGACACTCTCGGGCTCTACGTGACGGGCCACCCCATCGACGACTATGCGGCCGAAGTCGCGCGCTTCACGCGCAACAGGATCGCGGGCCTTCGACCCTCGGATGAACCCCAGCGGGTGGTGGGTCTGGTGGTCGGCCTGCGCACCATGAAAAGCAAGAAAGGCGAGGACATCGCCTTCGTGCAGCTCGACGATCGCACCGCCCGCATCGAGGTGTCGCTGTTTGCCGACACCTATCGCAGCTGCCGCGAGTTCGTGGTTCCGGACAGCTTCCTCGTGGTCGAGGGAAGCGTCAGCGTGGACGAGTTCTCCGGCGGTGGGCTGAGGATGAGAGCGCAGGAGGCTTACACGCTGGCCGAAGCCCGACGCCGATTTGCGAGGGAACTCGTGCTGCGCCTCGCCGAAGCGCAGTTCACCGCGGATTTCGTCACGCAGTTCGGCGCGTTGATGAGCGGCTGGCGCACGCGCGGAGGCTGCCCCGTGCGGATCGTTTACACCGGAAGCGGAGCGCAGGCCGACATCACCCTGGGCGAACAGTGGCGGGTGCCCCCCACAGACGAGGCGCTCGGCCGTTTGCGCGAACGTTTCGGCCCCGAGAACGTCACCCTTTCCTATGGTTGAGGCGCGGCCCGGGTGCGTGGAATTTTGACGGTCGGATTGCTAAGCTCAACCCCCGCTCCGCGTGGCAAGGCCGTTCTTCCGCGATGAACCCCAATTTCCTCGATTTCGAACAGCCGATTGCCGAACTCGAAGCGCGCATCGAAGAGCTCCGCCTCGTGGGCAACGATGCCGGCATCAGCATCACCGACGAGATCGAGAAACTCCGCGGCAAGAGCGAGCGTCTCACCGACAAGATCTACGGCGCGCTGACGCCCTGGCAGATCGTAAAGGTGGCGCGGCATCCACGGCGCCCCTACACCAGCGATTACATCGAGCGAATCTGCACGGACTTCGACGAGCTCCACGGCGACCGGCGCTTCGGAGATGATGCTGCGATCATCGGTGGCATCGGGCGTATCGATGGCCGTCCGGTCATGCTGATCGGCCAGGAGAAGGGCCGCAGTGTCCAGGAGAAAGTGCGCCGCAACTTCGGGATGCCCAAGCCGGAGGGCTACCGCAAGGCGCTGCGGCTGATGGAACTCGCCGAGCGTTTCCGTCTCCCCGTGGTCACCCTGATCGACACCCCCGGCGCCTACCCGGGCATCGATTCCGAGGAGCGCGGCATCAGCGAGGCGATCGCGCAGAATCTTGCCGTGATGTCGCGGCTCTCGACGCCGATCGTCTGCGTGGTGATCGGGGAGGGCAGTTCCGGTGGCGCGCTCGGCATAGGTGTGGGCGACCACCTGGCCATGCTCCAGTACGCCACCTACTTCGTCATCTCTCCCGAGGGATGCGCGAACATTATCTGGAAGACCACGGACAAGGCGCCTGAGGCGGC
>JBILEG010000497.1:0-2860 GCA_044352225.1 Pseudomonadales bacterium
AAGGCGCGCCCTGCTGCTACGAGGACGGCCCTGCCGAAGGCGCGGAATACGAGCTCTTCCAGGAGGACCTCGAGCGCCTGATGCCGCACATCGACTCCGCCATCAGCGTGGTACCCGCCTTCGGCGAGGCCGGCGTGAAGAAGGTCTACAACGGCGCCATCGCCTACACGCCAGACGGCAGCCCCATCGTGGGCCCGGCCTGGAAGCACCGCAATTTCTGGCTGAACGAAGGCCACAGCTTCGGCATCACCGCCGCCGGCGGCGCCGGCTGGCAGCTTGCGGAGTGGATAGTCGAGGGCGAGCCCACCATCGACATGCTGGGCGTAGACCCCCGCCGCTTCGGTGATTACGCCACCCACGGATACCTCAAGCGCAAGAACGAAGAGGCTTACGCCGACGTTTTCACCGTCCACTACCCGGACGAAGAACGCCCCGCGGCGCGCCCCCTGCGCACCACGCCCTGCTACGAGCGCATGAAAGCACTCGGCGCGGTCTTCGGGCAGAAGTTCGGCTGGGAGCGCCCCAACTGGTTCGCGCCCCCCGGCGTGGAGCAGAAGGATGACTGGTCCTTCCGTCGCGCGGGCTGGTTCGAACACGTGGGCAACGAGTGCCGCCACGTCACCGAGCACGTGGGCATCCAGGACATGAGCGCCTTCGCCAAGTGCCGCGTTAGCGGCCCGGGCGCGGCTGCCTTCCTCGACAGCTTCGTGGCCAACAAGCTCCCCGTGCGCGATGGCCGCATGTCGCTCTCGCACGCGCTGAACACGCGCGGCGGTGTGCACTCCGAGTTCACCATCGTGCGCGAGTCGGCCGAGTCTTATTACCTCGTGTCCGCCGGCGCCCTGCAGCGCCTCGACCACGACTATCTCCTGAAGCACATGCCGCGCGACGGTTCCGTGCAGTTCCAGGATCTCACCAGCTCCATGGGCGTGCTGGTGATCGCGGGCCCGAAATCGCGTGAGTTGCTCTCGCGGGTCTCGCGGGATGATTTCTCGAATGCCGCGTTCCCGTGGCTGTCGGCGCGGCCCGTCGTGGTCGGCATGGCGCCCTGCCTTGCAGCGCGGGTGAACTTCGTGGGCGAACTGGGCTGGGAACTGCACCATCCCATGGAGTACCAGAACCACATTTTCGACACGCTGATGGAGGCGGGTGCTGACATTCCGCTGAAGCCCTTCGGCATTCGCGCCATGAACTCGCTGCGCCTCGAGAAGAGCTACCGCCTGATCGGCACCGAGCTCTCGATCGAGTACTCGGCTGACGAATCCGGCCTGCAGCGCTTCGTGCACGCCGACAAGGGCGAGTTCCTCGGCCGCGACGGCCTGCTCGCCTGGCGTGAGCGCGGTGCCGCCTGGCAGTTCAGTACGCTGGAGGTGCATGACGTCACCGACGCCGATGCCCTCGGCAATAACCCCATCCTGCTCGACGGGAAAACCGTTGGCCGCGCCACCGGCGGCGGCTACGGCTTCCGTCTGGGCAAGTCGATCGCGCTCGCGATGATCGCGCCCGAGCATGCAGCAGTGGGTACGGCGCTCGAGATCGAGATCCTCGGCACCCGCCACCGCGCCACCGTGCTGCCCGAGAGCCCCTTCGACAGCGCCAACGCGCGCCTGCGGGCCTGAGCGGCATGAGCGGCTCTGTGCTGGGTCATTTCATCGGCGGACAGACCGTGCTGCCCGCCGACTCCGAGACCTTCGAGAACATCGACCCGGCTACGGGCGCGCTGATCTGCCGTGTGGCACAGGCCGGCTCCGCCGAGGTGGACGCGGCGGTCGCCAGCGCGCAAGCCGGCTTCGCGGTCTGGTCTGCGATGAGCGGCGCAGAGCGCGGGCGTGTGCTGAACCGCGCCGCGCAACTGCTGCGGGAGCGCAACCGCGCCATCGCCGAGGTTGAAGTACAAGACAGCGGAAAGCCCATCCAGGAGGCCGAGGCCGTCGACGTGCTTTCGGGCGCGGACTGCATCGAGTTCTACGCAGGTGTAGCCGCTGCCATCCACGGCGAACACCACACGCTGAAAGGCGCCTTCGCCTACACGCGTCGTGAACCGCTCGGTGTGTGCGCCGGCATCGGCGCCTGGAATTACCCCGTGCAGATCGCCTGCTGGAAGAGCGCGCCCGCGCTCGCCTGCGGCAATGCCATGATCTTCAAGCCTGCGGAACTCACGCCGCGCAGCGCCGCGATGCTGGCCGAGGTCTACCGCGAGGCGGGCCTGCCGGACGGCGTCTTCAATGTGATCCAGGGCGACGGCCGCACGGGCGAGTTGCTGGTGCGCCACCCCGGCATCGCCAAAGTCTCGTTGACCGGCGAGGTGGGCACTGGAAAGCGCGTGATGACTGCGGCTGCAGCCACGCTGAAGCACGTGACGCTGGAACTGGGCGGCAAGTCTCCGCTGATCGTCTTCGGGGACGCGGAACTGCAGAACGCGGTATCGGCTGCGCTGGTCGCGAATTTCTACACGCAAGGCGAGATCTGTTCGAACGGCACGCGGGTGTATGTACACGTCTCGATCTACGAGCAGTTCCTGGCGCAGGCTGCGGCACGCACTCAGATGCTCCGCATCGGTGACCCGATGCACCCGGACACGCAGGTGGGCGCGCTGATCTCACGCGCGCACATGGAGAAAGTGCTGGCCTACATCGAGGACGGCAAGCGCACGGCGCGGCTGGTCTGCGGTGGCGCGCGCGCCACGGGGCCCGGGCTGGACGCCGGCAACTTCGTGCAGCCCACCATTTTTGCCGACTGCCCGGACGACTGCCGGATCGTACGCGAGGAGATCTTCGGGCCGGTGATGTCCGTACTGCCCTTCACCGACGAGGCAGATGTGTTGCGCCGCGCGAACGACACGCCCTTCGGGCTGGCTGCA
>JBILEG010000498.1:0-2846 GCA_044352225.1 Pseudomonadales bacterium
CCCGCGCCGCTCGGCAAGGAGGCGGGCGCCGCGCTGCCGTTCAGCCTCGACTGGGAGCCTGGCCCCGAGGGCGCCCGCATCGATGCGAGGCTGGAAGGACTGGCGTCGCTCGCGTTGCTGCGCAAGCCGGGCACAGCGCCCGCGGGCGAGATCGTGCTGGGTACGGGCGCGCCGCCTGTACGGGGCGGGGAGGGGATTGCCCTGCGCGGCGAGGTCCCCCACGCGGATGCGGGCGCCTGGATCGTGGCAGCGAGCCGTCTGGTATCCCTGAACGCGGGAGCGGGTGGTGGTGTTGGCGGGCTGCGCCTCGAGGGGCTGCGTGCGGCATCGGCCCGGTTGCTGCGCCCCGATCTCGCCGGCCTCGAAGTGCGCTCCTGGCGCGACGAGAGCGCTTACCGGATCGGTTTCCGTGCCGATCTGCTCGCCGGGGAGTTCAGCATTCCCGCTGATCGCACTTTGCCCTTCGGGCTGCGCGTGGACCGTCTGGAACTCGCGCCATTCCTGCCGCCGAAGCCTGAGCTCCCTCCGGGCGCGCAGCCTTCCCCCGCGCCTGAAGCTCCACCGCCCGACCCGCGCGAGGACCCCTGGAACGTTCTCGCCGATGCTCGTGTCCCCCCGATCGACGTCAGCATTGCCGCGCTGCGCAACGGCCCGCGTGACATGGGCAACTGGCGCTTCCGGATCGCCTCCGAGACCGACGCACTGGCGCTCAGCGCCGCCACCGGCAGCCTGCCCGGACTGCACGTGAGCGGCATCGGTGACACGCCGGGCGCGAGCGTGCGGTTGCGCTGGGTCGCCGGCGTGCCGCGCACGGAACTGTCAGCGGGCCTGCGCTTCGACAACCCCGGCGAATTCTTCCGCAACTGGGGCTACGACCCTGTGCTGGAGGGCAACAACGGCCGCGCCGATGTTTCGCTCAGCTGGCCGGGAAATCCGCTCGCGCCGCGCATGGCTGATGCGCACGGCCTGCTCGATTTCGGTTTCAACAACGGGCGCCTGCTGCGTGGTGGCGGCAACAATCCGCTGATGCGCGCCTTCGGTGTGCTGCGTTTCGACGAACTGCTGCGGCGCTTGAAGCTCGACTTCAAGGATCTCTACCAGAGCGGACTTGCCTTCGACAGTTTCGAGGCGGTCATCGACATTGCCGATGGCATTGCCCGCACCACGGAGCCGATGGAACTGCGCGGCCCCACGGCCCGCATGCGCCTCGGTGGCCAGAGCGACCTGCGCCGCAACCTGATCGATGCCGACCTCGTGGTCTCTCTGCCCTTGGGCAGCAACCTGCCGTGGATGGCCGCGCTCGCCGGGGGCTTGCCTGCGGTGGCGGGAGCCTATCTGGCGAGCCGTATCTTCGAAGACCAGTTGGGCAAGTTTTCGAGCGCGGTCTACACCGTGAGCGGCCCTGTGGAGGAGCCTGAACTGAAACTCGTGAAGGTCTTCGATGCCGAGCCCGCCGCCCAGGGCGGTAACGTTGCGCCCGCCATCGGGGCGCAGCCGTCTACGCCGGTCCCCGCCTCCGCGGCGCCGGAGGCATCTCCGCAAACACCTTCGCCAGGAGCCCCCCGATGAGTGGACGCGCGCTTGCTGCCGTGCAGATGGTGAGTACCGTGGACCTGGAAGCCAATCTGCGCGTTGCGGAACGACTGATCGCCGAGGCGGCCGGGCGTGGTGCGGGCTTGGTGGTACTGCCCGAGGCTTTCGCCTGCGCCGATCCCGCGCGCACGCTTGCTCTGGGAGCGGCGGAGCGTGGCGGCGAGGGCCCCTTGCGCCGTTTTCTGGCGGGGCTGGCCAGGCGCCACGGCATCTGGCTGGTGGGCGGCACCATTCCGTTGTCGGATGCCGGCGAGCGTCCGCGCGCCGCCTGTCTGCTGTTCGATCCGGAGGGCGCGGAGCGTGCCCGTTACGACAAGATGCACCTCTTCGACGTGGACCTTCCGGATGCGCAGCAGAGCTACCGCGAGTCGGCGCGGATGTCGCCCGGAGACCGGATCGTCACGGCGGAGACTCCCTTCGGAGTCCTGGGGCTCGCGGTGTGTTACGACCTGCGCTTTCCCGAGATGTTCCGGGTGCAGTTCCAGCGCGGGATGAGTCTGCTGGTGCTGCCCTCGGCCTTCACCCGCCTGACCGGCGAGGCCCACTGGCACGTGCTGCTCCGCGCGCGCGCCATCGAGAACCAGTGCTGGGTGGTGGCCCCGAACCAGGGTGGCCTGCAGACAGCTACACGCGAGTGCTACGGCGGCTCCGTGATCATCGACCCGTGGGGGACGGTGCTGGCGAGCGCATCCACGGGCGAGGCAGTGCTGGTTGCAGAGCCCGACACCGCGATGCTCGAGGCGCTGCGGCGGCGCCTGCCCGTCGCCGCACACCAGCGCGTCCGTGTGCCCGACTGAGGCGGCTCAGCCCGGCGCCAGGATCTCCAGCGCGAGGCGGTAGAGTTCGCGCCGGGCCGGCACGCTGCGCGAGGTGGGCGCGCCGGGCGAGGCATCGTGCAGCAGCGCGCTGGTGCGTTGACGCTGCTCCGCCGTGGCCGCTGTTCCCTCGAGCGCGGTGAGGCCGGACTCCAGCAATCTCTCCCGCAGTTTTTCCGCCGCGTGGTGGCGCGCGGCCTCCTCGCGGGCTTTGGTCGCGAGTTCTTGCGGTGGGCGGGAGAGCGCGTCGATGTCCTCTTCGAGGAGCAGTTGGGCGATCAGCCGGATCTGGCGGTTGCGGCTGCCGCTGCGTGGCATACGGCGTGCGCCCTCGAGCGCGTCGCGGCAGCGCTCGCTCAGAGCCAGTTTCCGGAAGCGCGGCTCCGGCAGCGCAGCCAGCGACTCGGCCAGTGACTGCAGTTCGCGGTGCTCGCGCTT
>JBILEG010000556.1:0-2520 GCA_044352225.1 Pseudomonadales bacterium
ACAACCGCGGCCTACGCGCCGATGCCGTGATCGGCGTCTACGAGTGGGAGCGCCACATCCGCCAGACGCTGGTGATAGACCTCGAGATGCGCTTCTCCACGCGCGAAGCCGCAGCCAGCGACGCCCTGCCCGATGCCCTCGATTACCACGCGGTTGCCATGCGCGTGCGGGAGATGGTCGAGGGCAACACCCTGCAACTCATCGAGGGCCTGGCCGAGGGGATTGCGGCTACGCTGATCGCCGAGTTTGGTATCAGCTGGCTTAGGCTGAAGCTCGCCAAGCCCGGGGCAGTGCCTTGGGCGGAGGAGGTGGGGGTGGTGATTGAGCGGGGGGCAGGCTAGGCGGCATGCTGCGCGCCGACGAGGCACACCGAATATCCCTCCGACAGCCTCACGTGGCGAGGTTGGGACTGTCCAGAGTACGGTAGACCGGGAGCCTGCTGTTCAGTCTCCGATTCGGCCAGTTAGCCATGAAGGCGACAAGAATCAGTCAAATGGACATCGGCGCAGAAGACATCGTGTGGGCCAAGAGCTCAGATTCAGGTGGTCTGAGTGTTGTTCGCCATGTCTGTGATGTTGCTGCCGTGGCGTTTGAGCTGCTCAGCCCTGAGCGATGGGGCACGCATCTTCAAGATACATTCCCTCTCGGATTGGATTTCGACAGTACGCGGCAGTGGGTTGCCTACCTGATCGCCTCGCATGATATCGGCAAGGCGACCCCCGGGTTTCAGTCCAAATGGGAAGATGGCCGACGGCGTGTGCAGGCGGCGGGCCTGCCGTTTCCGCCGCGATATCCTGATCGTCACGACGCGGCCTCCGGCTTCATCCTGAAGACCAGACTGCTGCCAGGCAGGGGCTTTACGGCCGAAGACGCGACGGTGCTTTCAGATGCTGTCGCGGCGCATCATGGCCTCCGCATATCGCCAACGGAGTACGCCAGTTTTGGTCGCCAAGCGCTCCCCGATGCATGGTGGGCGGTCATCAGAAAGATCGAATCTGTGCTGGCAGATGTGCTGGGAATTAGCGGTAATCCACAGCTGCCGCTGGCGGAAGATCATCGCGCTGCGCAGTCCGTCTGGCTGGCGGGGTGTTGCTCGGTCTGCGACTGGATCGGATCAAATGAAACCTACTTCTCTCACGAAAGAGAGCGCACCCCGTACACGTATTGGTTTGAAAGGTCGCGCAAACTGGCGGTGGACGCTTTCTCTGACCTCGGCCTGAACTTGGCCCATGCTGAGACCAAAGAAAACCCCGTTGAAGTTTCCCTTGCTGCTGCGCTGGGTCCGACATTGAGCCCGCGACCATTGCAATTGGCCGTGCTGGAATTGATTGAACAGCTCGATATCCACGAACCGGCGTTATTCGTGATCGAGGCTCCGATGGGTGAGGGTAAGACGGAAGCAGCGTTTGCGATCGATGCGGCATTACGTCAGCGATGCGCACACCACGGCACCTACATCGCCATGCCGACGCAGGCGACCAGTAACGCTTTGTTTGGACGGTTTGCGGAGTTCATCGCCCGCCTCGGTTTGGATGGCCCGACACAGCTGATGCTCGCGCATGGGGCATCAAATCTGGCGGATCTGGAGCTTCGGCTGCGTGATGTCGGTTTCGCTGAAGAGGACAGATCGATCGCCGCTTCGGCGTGGCTGTGCGGACGCAAGCGAACTTTGTTGGCGCAACACGCGATCGGGACCATCGATCAGGCTTTAGTCGGGGTGCTGAATGCGCGGCACCACTTTGTCCGTCTCTTCGGCTTGTCCAACCGCCTCGTGGTTCTTGATGAAGTACATGCCTACGACACATACACGGGCGGTTTGATAGAGCGTTTGCTGTCCTGGCTGCGGGTACTGCGCTGTAGCGTTGTTGTCATGAGCGCAACTCTGCCTCGCGCACGCAGGGACGCTCTTGTCCGTGCATTCGGGGGTGCCCCTTCGGACCTTGCCCAGTATCCGCGTGTCACTGCCGTCGCCGCGGGAGAATCGCGCAGCTCACACGTGCCGTCGACCCGCGCCTATGAGCTGGAAGTGAAGCCCATGGGAGGCTCGGTAGCGGAGGTGGCTGACCATGCTTTGGCGATGGCGCTTGATGGTGCTGATGTTCTCGTCGTGGTGAACAAGGTTGCCCGAGCACAGGAGATTTATGCGCAGTTGCGCACACTCCACACAGATGCCGTCCTCTTTCACGCGCGATATCCGATGGAGGAGCGGTTGGCGCGAGAGCAGGACGTGCTGGCTCGCTTTGGTAAGGCAGCCGACCGGCGTGGTGGTCGGGTGCTGGTTGCCACGCAAGTGGCCGAGCAGTCTTTGGACATCGATTTCGATGTCCTGATCACCGACGTTGCTCCTGTCGACCTTGTCCTCCAAAGAGCCGGACGTGTACACCGTCACAATCGTCACCGGCCACTCCGTTTCCAAATGGCACGTATCCATGTTGCAGGTCTTGGTGAATCGGGCCCGCCCGACCTCTCCTTGTCGAGCAATGTGTACGAGGACTTTCCTGTCCTGCGCTCGGCTCTTTG
>JBILEG010000086.1:0-10325 GCA_044352225.1 Pseudomonadales bacterium
GCCGCCGGGCCCCCCCCCCGCGACCCCCCGTGGGTCGGCGCGGCCCCGCCCCGCGACAGCAGCGGTGAGATAGACCCAGTCGGGGGCATGGCCCCCTCCTACATCGGAGGGCCTGTCGGGTTACACTCGGGCTCGCCCTCGGGAGCACTGTATGGCCAGCGATATCCTGCCCTCGCGCTACGGTTTCTTTGCCGGTTGCATCGTCGTCACGGCGGTCGCGGTCGAGCGCTGGCTGCACACAGGCCTCGTGTGGTGGCTCGTGCTTGCGCTGCTTGCGGGCGCACTCAGCGTGGTGGGTGTGGCGGATGTCGCGCAGAAAAGGCAGGCCATCCGCCGAAATTACCCCGTGCTCGCGCACATCCGCTTTTTCCTCGAGTTCATCCGCCCCGAGATCCGCCAGTACTTCCTCGAGGACGACACCACACCGGTGCCGTTTTCCCGCGTGCAGCGCACCATCGTCTACCAGCGCGCCAAGAATGCGGTGGACAAACGCCCCTTCGGCACGCAGCTCGATGTGTATGAATCCCGCTACGAGTGGATCAACCACTCGCTGGTGCCCGCGCACATCGACGGGCACGATTTCCGCGTGAGCGTGGGCACCGCGCAATGCGCCAAGCCCTATTCCGCGTCGGTCTTCAACATTTCGGCGATGAGCTACGGGGCGTTGTCGCCCAATGCGATCCTTGCCTTGAATGCCGGCGCGAAGCGCGGCGGCTTCTACCACGACACGGGCGAGGGCTCGATCTCGAGCTTCCACCGCGAGCACGGCGGGGATCTGGTCTGGGAGATCGGCTCGGGTTACTTCGGGTGCCGCAATAAAGACGGCAGCTTCAGCCCCGAGCGCTTCGCCGAGAACGCCGCATCCGATCAGGTGCGCATGATCGAGCTGAAGCTCTCGCAGGGCGCGAAGCCCGGTCACGGCGGTGTGCTGCCGGGCTCCAAGGTGAACGCCGCCATCGCCGAGGCGCGCGGCGTGGCGGTGGGCGAAGACTGCATCTCGCCTGCGGCGCATTCGGCGTTTTCAACGCCTTTCCAGTTGCTGGAGTTCGTGGCGAAGCTGCGCGAACTCTCGGGCGGGAAGCCCGTGGGCTTCAAGCTTTCGATCGGCCACCCGTGGGAGTGGTTCGCGATCGTGAAGGCGATCATGCAGAGCGGCATCACACCGGATTTCATCGTGATCGATGGTGGTGAAGGCGGCACGGGCGCCGCACCCCAGGAATTCACCGACCACGTGGGCACGCCGCTGCGCGATTCGCTGGTGCTGGCACAGAACACGCTGGTGGCGGCGGGCTTGCGCCCGCAGATCCGGCTCGCGGCGGCGGGCAAGATCATCACGGCCTTCGACATCGCGCGGGCCTGCGCCCTGGGCGCGGACTGGTGCAATGCAGCGCGGGGATTCATGTTCGCGCTCGGTTGCCTGCAGGCGCAGACCTGCCACACGGGGCATTGCCCCACCGGCGTCACCACGCAGGACCCGAAGCGCTACCGTGCGCTCGACCCGCAGGACAAGGCCACCCGCGTCTTCAACTTCCACCAGAACACGCTCGCCGCGCTGAACGAACTGCTGGCCGCAGCAGGGCTTACCCACCCCTCGGAGTTGGGGCCGGAGCACATCATCCGCCGCATCAGCGCCACCGAGGTGCGTTCGCTCGCAGCGCTGCACCTCTGGTTGCCGCCGAACATCCTGCGTGACGGCGGCATGCCGGAGCACCGCGTCTTCAAGATGTACTGGGACGCCGCCAGCCCCGAGACCTTCGGCGCACCGCCTGCGGTGCTTGCCCTGCGCGGTACCCGTTTGCAATGAATGCCGCTGCCCTGACGCGTGCGCGCGCCGCGTTTGCCGTTTCGCTGGGGCTGCTCGGCTTCCTGCTGAACGTGTTCGAGATCCCGCTGGCCGCGGGCACCTCGCTCGTGGTCGGCAACCTCGCCTACATCATCGTTGCGGCACGCCTCGGCCCTGTGTGGAGCCTGGTGGCGGCGCTGATCACCGTGATTCCCTTTACGTGGCACTGGGGTCATCCCAACGGCTTCATCGTCTTCGGGCTCGAGGCCGTTGTGGTGGCCTGGCTGCGCGGGCGCGGGTTGCGGGTGTTCCACGGCGTCGCGCTGTACTGGGTGCTGATCGGCGTGCCGCTCGCGATGCTGCTGGAGCGGCTCCGGATCGGCCCGGTGCCGCTGGAACACATGATGGTCATCGGCGTGAAGCAGCTCTTCAACGGCCTGTCCTACGGCGCGCTGGCGGTCGTGTTGCTGCTGGTGCTGGGGCCGCGCCTGCACGGGCCCTGGACACAGCAGCCGATGCTGAACCTGGGGCTGCGCCCACGGCTGGTCTACGCGATCCTCGCGGTTTCCGTACTGGTCACGGTGAGTTCCACGCTGCTGGTGAGTGCGCGGCTGTTGAGTTACCAGGAGATGCTGGTCAACGACAGCCTGGACGAGGTGGCCCGTGGCATGGCACGCCGTGTCGAGGGCCATATCGACTCGCACAGCCGCGGCATTTCCATGCTGGCCGAAATGCTTTCGCGCAGCACTGACCGGGACACCTTGCTGCAACCGATGCTCGACGAGACGCACCGCCTTAACGCTGGCTTCCTCACGATGCTGGGGGCGGACGCGAGCGGCCTGCTGATTGCGGGCTCTCCTGCCGAGCGAATGGCGGGCGTTCCGGCCTTTTCCGTCGCCGACCGCGAGTACTTCCGCAAGGCGATGCAACGCGAGGGCGTGTTCGTGTCGGACGTGTTCGTGGGCCGCGGTTTCGGCTCGGACGCCATCGTGGCCATCGCCCGCGCGTTCCGGCACGGGCCGACGGGCCCTGCCGTGGGCATCGTCGAGGGCTCGTTGGATCTGTCGGCGATTCCCCGCTCCGCGGGCGTGGAAGTGAACGGCGAGACGCCGCTCATCATCCTGTGTGACGCGCGCGGGCAGGTGCTGAGTGCGAGCAAGGAGTTCGGTTTCGAGCCGCTTTCGGCAATAGGCCGTTACCTGCGTGACCGGCCCTATGCGCCCGGAACCGTGTCGTACATCACGCCTGCCGGCGAGCGGGAGTTCCTGGCACGCCGCGCCACGCTTCCCAACGGCTGGACGGTGGATGCGCTGATCAGTTATGCGGGCGTGCTGGGCGCCTTCAACCGGGAATACCTCGTGGTGTTCGTGATGCTGGCGATCGCGATGGCGGCCATGGCCCTGCTCGCCGACCGTGCCGCCTGGCGCATCACCGCACCGCTCGAGCAGCTGGCCCGCGATCTCGCCGCGCAGCGCGCGAGCACGGATGGCCCGGGCCTGCCGGGTGCGGCGGCCACGGACGAGATCGGGCTCCTGCGCCAGGAGCTCGAGCACAACATGCGGCTCGCGGCGACCACGCGTGAACAGCTCGAGTCACAGGTCGCGGCCCGTACGCAGGAGCTGCAGCGCGCCAACGAGATGCTGCAATCGCTCGCGACCAACGATTCCCTTACCGGGCTCTGCAACCGTCGTGTGCTGGAGGCGCGATTCCCGGTGTTGCGCGCCGATGCCCGCCGCGAGAACCGCATGCTGGCGGTCGCCATGGTCGACCTCGACCATTTCGGCAACCTCGGCAATGCGCACGGCCGCTCTGCCACCGACCAGTGTCTGAACCGCGTGGCCGCGCTGCTGAAGCGGGAATTCCTGCACGAGAGCGACATCCTGTGCCGCTACGCGGGGGATCGATTCGTGGTGGTGACGGCCTGTGCCGATGCGGGGGCGCTGCAGGGGCGCCTGCAGGGTCTGCGCAGCCGCATCGCGGAGACCGATGTGCTGATCGACAATGGCGAGGTGCTGCGTGTCACGGTCAGCATCGGCGCCCTGCTCGCCGACCCCGGTTACGGCGCCTGGCTCGAAGACTGGCTGCGTGCCGCAGATACCTGCCTGCGTCGCGCCAAGGGGTCGGGGCGGAATACGGTCGTGGTCGACCGCATAGTGGTCACGGGCTGATCAGCCACCCACCCCCGTCACGTGGTGCTGCGCGTCCCAGTCGCGGAAATTGAACACCTGCCCGTCGGCCCGCGCTTCCTCGAGCGCCACCATGTCGAGCTCCGCGAAGACCCACTGCGCTGCGTTCAGCGTGCCCTCGGCGATGACGCCGTCATCCGGGAAGCCGCGGTCCACCGGGCCGTAGACGCCGGCCGAGCCCACGTTGATATCGATGGCCTCGGTCCACGGTGCGTCTCCCACCGTGGGTGACTGCACCACGTAGAACTGGTTTTCCATGGCCCTTGCGCGCGCGCCGAGGCGCACGCGGTTCCAGCCCGCCAGCGAGTCCGTGCAGCTCGGCGCCAGCACGATGCTCGCGCCCGCCTCGGCAAGGCGCCGCGCGAACAGCGGGAATTCCACGTCGTAGCAGATCGTGATGCCGATCATCCCGAGCTCGGTGTCAAAGACCTTCAGTTCCGTGCCGGCATCGATGTGCCAGAGCTCGTTCTCGAAGCGGGTCATCTGGAGCTTTTCTTGCCAGTCGAGTTGCCCGTCCGGGCGCACCAGATAGCTGCGGTTGCGGTAACCGCCACCGTCCTGCGCCACCGGGAAACTCCCCGCCACGATGTGCACCGCATAGCGCGCGGCCAGCAGTTCGTGCAGGTGCAGGAAGCGTGGCAAGAGCCCTTGCATGGCCTCGAGTTGCGCTGGCAGTGAGCGGCAGACTTCTTCGCCGAAGAGAGAGGCAAGCTCCATCGGGCTGTATTCCGGGAAGAGCAGCAGCTTGGCGCCGTGGTGTGCGGCCTCCGAAACCCAGCGATCGAGCTTGCGCTCGTAGGAGAACCAGTCCTCGTGGCGTTCCACCGGGTACTGTGCGCTGGCCACCGTGAGACGGCTGCGGTGCGGGTAGGGCAGGGTGGTCATGGTGGCGGCCTCGCGGGGCTGTGTTCGGAGACTACCGCAACTGTACTGCGCGTATCAGTCGAGCGCCTTGATCCAGAACCGCATCGGGTGCGCGCTGGACGCGGCCTGGTCGATGTCTTTCCAGTCGTAGGTGGTCTGCAGCCGCGGCTCGGGCGCGTAGCCGAAATGTCGCCATACCGGGTCGAGCGGTGTCCAGCCGGCGGGACGGAGCGCGTGGTCTTCGGGGCGCAGCACGCCACAGAACGTGATCCAGCACATACCGCCCAGCGCGCGCGCGAAAGCCTCGCGGCCATCGAAGAAAGCGCGGTAGATGCCGCGCCCGCGCCATGCCGGCAGCAGCACGGACTCGCCGCAATAGAACACCGTCGCGGGGTCTATGCCGAGCGCCTCGAAGGGCCGGCGAAAGGCCTCGCTCTCGCTCGCGAGCGGCAAGCCGGTCGAGGCCCCCACTACTGTTTCGCCGTCTCTTGCGATCACCGCCATGGCCTGCGCGGCGGCGGTGTAAGTGCGCAGGTACTCGGCCTCGTAGGCCTCGCTTCCGTCGTAGAGGTAGGGGAAGTCGCGGAAGACCGTGATGCGCAGCCGCGCGAGCGCAGGGATGTGAGCTGCGAGCGCGTCGCCCGTGACGGTCTCCGTGATCACGCGCCGACCTGGGCGATCCAGTCGTTCAGGTTGTAGTAGTTGGTGACGCGCGCCACCTTGCCGTCGCGGATCTCGAAGAAGGCGCCCGCGGGCAGCACGTAGCGCTGGCCGCGCGCCTCCGGCAGGCCCTCGTCGGTGGCGATGTATTCGCCGTGCACCGTGAATTCCGCAGCGGCGCGGCTGCCATCTGCCGAGGCCATCACCACGATATCGGCGAGTTGCTCGCGGTAGCAGCGGTTCATGTGCTGCATGAAGCGGGCGAAGGTCTCTTTGCCCGTTTCGCGGCGACCCTGGTTGATGTCGTGCACCACCTCGGGGTGGAGAAGCGTGAGAAAGCCCTCCATGTTCCCGGCGTTGAAGGCGGAGTAGTAGGCGGTGATGAGTTCCAAGGCTGTCATGTATGGGATCTCCAGGAAAAAGCGGTGCGTTTTACCGGACGTGAGGTGGGTCGGCCCACCTCAAGTCTGTGGAAAGCCTCGGTATCAGCCGCGCCTGCGGTTCACGCGCGTGCGTCGGCCGGCGGTGTCTGCCTCGCGCGGCGTGGGCGGCGGCGGCAGCACGGGCAGCGTGGTCTGCTTCTCGAGTCCGGAGAAGATGATGCGCTGCATCTCGGCATCTGCGGCCGGGTCAGTCTCGATCTGCTGATAGGCCGCGAGGCGGCGCTCCACCTGCTCGCAGGCACGGGCGTAGAGCTCTTTGGAGCCCTGCTTCTGCCAGGTCTCGCGGTTCTCGCGGTCGAAGACGGGGTCCGTGAGGTAGAGCTCCTGCGGCCAGTACTTCAGCGTGTGGGGCGAGGTGATCAGGTGGTCGTCGGCGCGGAGATCCCGCACCAGATCGTGTGAAGGCAGATCCTCCAGCACGGTGAGTTCCCGCACGAAGTGCAGCGATTGCCCGCAGACCTCGTTGTCGAAGACGAGCTTCGGCAGGCTGAAGGTGAGCACGAAATCGAGCATCCCCGGGCCAGAGACCGAGTTCACACCGGCAAGCGCTGCGAGCAGCGCGCTAGAGAAAGTCTCGCCGCCGGCCTGCGCATCAAGGAACTTCGCGTCCGAGAGAGCCATGTAAGCCTGCGTGGGCAGGCCCAGCGATTTGGCGATCGCCACGTAAGCCACGTTCAGGTGCTGCGCCTCGATCGCCGCCATCGGCGAACTCGCGGACTTCATGTGGAAGGTGGCGGGTGCGCCGCCGATCAGCACCGGCGCGCCGGGGCGGATGATCTGCGCCATGGTGAGGCCGGTCAGCGTGTCGACCATGTGGAACACCAGCGAGCCCACCAGCGTCACCGGCGCGATCAGCCCCATCAGCGTCACCGGCACGATCTCGACCGGGATGCCGGCCTCCACACAGTCGAGCAGGTTCTGGCAGGAGTCCTCGCCGAAGCGGAAATTGCCCGTGGCGGTGATGGTGAAAATCGACATGGGCCGCGCGATCAGATCCGCGCGGTCGCGCCGGAAGAGCTGCATCATCTCCGCCATGCGCTCCACGCCGTGCTCGGTGAAGGCGCCGGATACCATCGGCTTTTTCGAGGTCGTGAGCAGCATGTACAGCCGCCACGCATCCGAAACCTGCGACTCGATGTCCTTGTTGGTCGAGAAGGCGGTGGCGAGGTAAGCGATGTGCTCGAGCCCGTCGCAGAGACGCGCGTACTCGATGAAATCCGTGGAATCCGAGAGCCGCGTCTCGCCGGTGCGGTGGTCGAGGATCTTCAGCCCGCTCGAGCCCGGCACGTAGTGCACGTTGTTGCCGCCGAGTTCTGCGTGCGGATCGCCGTCGCGGTTGTAGAGCGTGAAGCTCTTGGGCGCGGTGGCGATGGCGCGTTCGACCACCTCGCGCGGGAAGAAGATCCGCTCGCCGCTGGCATCGGTGCTGAGACCGCTCTCCAGCAGGCGTTTCTTCATGCCTGCACCGCGGATTTCCATCCCGGTCTCGGACATGATGCGCATGGCCTCGTCGAGGATCCTGCCGATCATTCCGTCGCTCAGCACGTTCAGTGTGGGGCGCATGGTTCTGGTTTTCCTGAGTTGTGTGGGTGGGCGCCCGGGGCGCCGTTCAGTGGCCGATCTCGCGCTTGCGGCGCGCCACGAAATCCGTGAGCGCGTCCTCGATTGCGGGATCGGTTGCCGGTTTCTCGTAGTTCTGGAGAAGTTTTTTCCACAGCGCGTTGGCGCGCCGCGCGGTGTCTGGGGAACCCGATTCCTGCCAGCGCTCGAAGTTGTCACGTGTGGACAGCAGCGGCTGGTAGAAAGCGCTCTCGTAGCGCTGCAGCGTGTGCTGCGTGCCGAAGTGGTGCCCGCCCGGCGTCACCGAGCGGATGGCATCCAGCGCGAGCGTATCCGGGTTGACCGGAATGGGCGCGAGCGACTCGGCCACCATCTGCAGCATCTCGGCATCGATGATCAGTTTTTCGAACGATGCCGTGAGGCCGTTCTCGAGCCAGCCGCCGGCGTGGTAGACGAGGTTCGCGTGGCCCATCACCGCGCCCCAGAGCGACATGCCGCTCTCGTAGGCGGCTTGCGCGTCCGGGTAGTTGGAGCTGGTGGTGTTGCTGGAGCGCAGCGGAATGCCCAGCTTGCGCGCGATCTGCCCGCTCGCCCAGGCCGACTTGGTGTACTCCGGCGTGCCCAGCGCGGGTGCGCCGCTCAGCATGTCGACGTTCGAGGCAAAGGAGCCGTACATCACCGGCGCGCCGCGGCGCACGAGTTGCGCGAGCACCACCACGGCCAGCACCTCGGCCGTCTGCTGCACCAGCGTGCCTGCGATGGTGGCGGGGCTCATGGAGCCTGCCAGCGTGAAGGGCGTGATGCAGGTCACTTGCCCCGCACGCGCGAGTTCGAACACGGCCTCCGTCATGGGGATGTCGAGTTGCAGCGGCGAGTTGGTGTTCACGATGCCGAGGATCGCGGGATTGCGCGCGAGTTCCGCATCGTCAACGCCGAGCGCTATGCGATGCATCGCGACGCAGTCCTGCGTGCGCTCGCGTCCCAGCACGAAGCCCTGGCAGTTCTTGTCGGTGAGCGTGAGCTGCGCGAGGTAGAGATCCAGATGCCGCGATTCCGGCGGCAGGTCCATTGCCTCGAAAGGCCCGCCGCCTTCCTGATGGAGAATCTCGAGCGACTGCACCAGCCGGATGAAATCACACTGCTCTGCGTAAGTGCCCGGCCTGCGGCCGCGGTCCAGATCGCTCACGAATGCAGGCCCGCCCACCGCACCGAAGACCAGATGATTGCCGCCGATCACGAGATCGCGCGCCGGATTGCGCGCGCGCAGCCCGAAGATCGACGGCGCGTGCGCGAGTTGCTCCAGCACCATCGCGCGGTCCATGCGCACCATCATCGAGTCTTCGTCCACGCTGGCGCCGGATACGCGCATCAGCTGCCGGCTCTCGGGCTCGAGGAAGCGCATGCCGTAGGTTTCGAGCACCTCGAGCGCGCCGTCGATGATGGCCTCGAGCTGGTCTGCCGACAGCGGCTCTATCGGCGGGTAAGGATTGCGCAGGCTGCGCCAGGGCAACTGGTGCACGGCAGATGCCACGCGGCGTTCGCGTTGCGGGCGGCGGCTCATGTTGCGGCTCCTGTCGAGGCCGCGGCCTGACGTGGCGGGCGGATGTTGGCGATGAGGCCGCCGGCTTTCACCACGGATTCCAGATAGTCGGGCGGGAAGCGCGCCTCGAGTTCGGCGGCGCGCCGGGCGACTTGGGATGCAATGCCGGCGGCATCCACTTCTTCGGATTCCCGGCGCCACTCCGCAAGGTAGAGATCGCTGGAGCCTTTGCCCGCGCGCATGGCGGCACGGTCGATGGCCTGCGCGAAGCGGCGGTGGAGTTCGCGTTTCACGTTGTCGCGGCCCACGCGCCCGATCACCTGCGAGGGTATGTCGCGCCAGAAGATGCTGATCAGTTTTGCCATCGCAGCACCTGCGTGTGTAGCGCGTCGTGCAGCGGCGCGAGCCCGGTGGCGTGCCGCTCGAAAGCAAGGCCCATCCACTCGGCCGCGGCGCGGGCGGCCTCGTCCAGCGCGGCGTCCTCGGTCTGCGCCAGATAGATCAGTCGACGGTAATTGCCGAAGTACACGGGCATCAGTTCGGGGTGACGGTCCAGCCCCAGACCCTGTCGCACCAGACGGTCGAAATGTCGCACCAGGAAATCCGTGAGGTAGAAGGTGCCCGGCTCATCGTCTGCCAGTGCGGTGAACACCTCCGTGCCCGCGAGGAATTCGTAGCAGTGCGCCCCTGGCAGACGCTCCACGCCGTGTGCCTCGAGCACACGGTCGAGTTCCCCACCCGTGCCGCAGTCTGCGTAGGCCACGAAGATCCGCGCGAAGCTCCCGCTGTGCTTGCGGATGGCCTCATCCACCGCAGGCGCGATGCGCTCGGGGCGGTTGTGCAGGGCGGCATCGAGGCAACGCAGGGTCACGTGCGCGAGCGGGCCTGCGCGGCGCAGCGCTTCGAGCTCGCGCGCGATGGCGCCGCAGGCGAGCACCAGCGTGCTGTCTTTGGCGCGGGCTTCGCTCATGCGCCTGCCTTGCGCCGATCCCGCACAAGCGGCTCGGAGCAGGGGGGCGCGCGACGCAGGCGGGCGACCATGATGTGTTTCCGGGACGAAATAAGGCCCAAATCTTAAACGACCGTTCAGGGAAGCGGTAATGTATCCATCGCGCCACTAATGCCCGGTGCGCGTGTCCGGGCTCTTGCTCGCCTGCCTGCGCGTGCAGCGGCTACCATCCGACCTTTGCCATACGGTGTTCTTTCATGAGCTTCGACATCGCCGCCGTCCGCGCCCGTTTCCCCTCCATGATCCTCACCGACGACGGCATGCCGCGCGTCTATTTCGA
>JBILEG010000500.1:0-2821 GCA_044352225.1 Pseudomonadales bacterium
ACCACGGGCAGGTCGAAGCGCGAGCACACCAGCGGCAGGAGCACCATGCTGGCCACATCCTTGGGGTTCTTGAAGCCGCCGCCTTCCGCGCCTTCCACGACAAGTCCGTCCACACCCGCTTCCACCGCCTTGATGGCGGCCTTGAGCGTGGGCACCACGTGGAAGACCGTCAGGCCCGCGGCCTTGAGGGGCGCCGTGTAGCGCTCGGGGCTGCCGGCAGAGGTGGTGACGAAGCGCACGCCCTGGTCGATCACGAAGTTCGCGATGCCGGGGTCTTTCACAAAGGCCTGCGCGATGTTCACGCCGAAGGGTTTGTCGGTGAGCGTGCGCATGCGGCGGATTTCGTCGCGGATGACGTCGAGTTCGCCGGAGGAAGTTTCGATGATGCCCATGCCACCCGCGTTGGACACTGCCGAGGCGAGCGGCGAGCGCGCGATCCAGCCCATGGGTGCCTGTATCACGGGGATCTCGATGCCGAGCATGCGCGTGATGCGGTTGTCGAAATGCATGCGATATCTCCCGGGGCCTGCGGTGAAATGCAGCCGCAGCATATCGGCGCTATCCTCCGGGCAGCAAACCCCGTGCGGCCGCCGCGGGATCGCATTCCCGATGTGCAGGCCACCCAAGAGACCCGGACATGACATCCACCACCCCGATGGCGCAACTCCACGCACTGGGCCAGCGGCTCTGGCTCGACAACATCACGCGTGAGCTCCTCGACACGGGTGGGCTCGCTGCCTACATCCGCGACTTTGTGGTGACGGGCCTGACCTCCAACCCCACGATCTTCGAGAAAGCGATCACCGGTAGCAGTGCCTACGACGCTGCGATCCGTGCGGCCGGCCGTGGCGTCTCCGCCGAGGCAGTGTTCGAAACCCTCGCGCTGGAAGACCTGCAGCGTGCAGCCGATGCATTCCTCCCGATCCACACGGCAACCGCTGGGGTGGACGGATGGGTCTCGCTCGAAGTCTCGCCGCTTCTTGCCTATGACGCAGCCAGCACGGTGGCCGAGGCGCTGCGGCTGCATGCGCGTGCCGCGCGGTCCAACCTTTTCATCAAGATTCCGGGCACCGCAGAAGGCCTCCCGGCGATAGAAGAAGCGATTTTCTCTGGCGTGCCGGTGAACGTGACGCTGCTGTTTTCCGTGGAGCAGTACCTCGCCGCCGCCGAGGCGTGGACGCGCGGCATCGAGCGCCGTCGCGCTGCGGGCCTCTCGACGGACATCGCGTCCGTGGCCTCGTTGTTCGTGAGCCGCTGGGACACGGCGGTGGCCGGCAAGGTGCCGGCGGAACTGAACAACCGGCTGGGCATCGCGGTAGCACAGAGCGCGCTCGCGGCCTACCGCGGGCTGCAGCGCTCCGCGCGCTGGAGTGGTTTTGCTGCGCATCAGCGCCTGCTGTTTGCCAGCACAGGCACCAAGGACCCGGCGTCTTCACCCACGCTCTACGTGCACACGCTGGCAGCTGCGCAGACGGTGAACACCCTGCCCGAAGCCACGCTGAATGCGCTTGCCCATGCACCTGCCGTGGAGGGTGCAGCACCGGACGATGGTGTGGATGCGGCGCGTGTGTTGGCTGCCATCGCGCAGACGGGCGTGGACACCGCGCAGCTCGCGGCGCAGTTGCAGCAACAGGGCGCCGCGTCATTCACGGCCTCGTGGCATGCCTTGATGGGCGTGATCGCGACGCGGCAGGCAGCGCTCGCCTCCAACTGAGGGGCTTTGCTAGCATCCGTGTGCTCGCAGGGGCTGATAACAACTCGACACAGCTGGAAGGACACGCGCATGAAAACGACAGGCAGGGCAGTGGGTGGTGTGGTTCTGGGTTTGGCGCTTGGCATTGCTGCTGCCAACGCAAGCGCGCAGACGCGCGAGGCGACACCGGCGAATGAGCCTCCGGCGGCAGTGAGCAACAAGGCAGCGCCTGCGCCCGCAGCCGAATCCAGGGGCAACTGGACGCCGGGTCAGAGCACGCAGCAGGGCAATAGCGGCTACAACCCCGGCCAATCGCGTCCACCGGCGAACAATGGTGGCTACCACCCGCCGCCGCAGTCGCGTCCCCCGGTCAACAATCCCAATGGCGGCTACTACCCGCCCGCGCAATCCCGCCCCCCGATCAACCAGCCGAACGGTGGCTACAACCCCGGCAACCGGTATCCGGATTTCCGCTCCCTGATCGGCATGCACGGCGATGCCGCGACGCAACGCCTGCGTGACTGGGGCTATCGCTGGGCGAAGACCGACGGGCAGGGCGCGAACACGGCCAAGTACTTCTACAACGAGCGCGACGGCGGCTGCGCGCTTCTTTACATCAACGGCGACCGCGTGCGTGATGCATCGCCCACCGACGGTAACCGCTGCCGCCAGACCAAACCCACGCCGCCGCCCTCGCACCACAACAAGGATCCGCATTGGGGCAAGCCGCTCCCGCGCGAGATCTCGGGCCTGGTGGGCAACAAGCGCGACGACGCCGAAAACAAACTGGCCTCGCTCGGCTTCAGCAAGGTCGACGGCCAGAAAACCCAGGGCAAGACCTACGGCCTGTGGTGGAACCGTTACCGCGCCGAGTGCCTCGAGGTGGAAGCCCGCGACGGGCGGATCCGCCGCATCGATCGGGCGCGGCGCAGCGCCTGCGAGTGAGGTGACACGCCACTCTTTACGCCCAGAGCAGTCACTCGACACACAGCCCCTGGGTTAGGCGATGTCACGGCGGGTGCTTCGGGAAGAGCTCAAGCGGTGAAGTGAGCCCGGTGACCCCGGTCGCGAGTCGCGGGCATGGCCCGCTCCTACGGGGGATCGTCGCGGGCATGGCCCGCTCCTACG
>JBILEG010000501.1:0-2820 GCA_044352225.1 Pseudomonadales bacterium
AGACGGTATCGTTGGCGATCTCGATGGCTTGCGCCTCGGTCTCGTAGGGCATGATCGACAGCACGGGACCGAAGATTTCCTCGCGCGCGACCGCCATATTCGGGGTGACCCCGCCGAAAATGGTCGGCTGCGCAAAGTAGCCCGACGTCAGGCCGGCGGGGCGGCCGGCTCCACCACAGACCAGCGTGGCGCCCTCGGCGATGCCCTTCCCGATCAAGGCCTGGACCTTGTTGAACTGCAGCTCGCTCACCAGCGGGCCCATGGTGGTGCCTTCGGCGAGCGGATCTCCGACCACCTGCGTTTCTGCTGCGGCGCGGGCGAGTTCCAGCACCTCCGCATGGCGCGCGGCAGGCACCAGCATGCGGGTGGGCGCATCGCAGGACTGGCCGGAGTTTGCGAAGCAATTTGCGACACCTGCGGCCACCGCGGTGGCGAAATCAGCATCCTCCAGCAAGATGTTGGCTGACTTGCCACCGAGCTCCTGACTGACGCGCTTGACCGTATCCGCAGCCGTTTTGGCGACGATCACGCCCGCCCGCGTCGATCCGGTGAAGGAGACCACATCGACATCCTTGTGGCCGGCCAGCACCTGCCCGACTGAGGGCCCATCGCCGTTGATCAGGTTGAACACGCCGGCAGGAACGCCGGCGGTGTGGCAGATCTCGGCCCAGATCAGTCCGCTCATGGGGGCGATCTCGGAGGGCTTCAGCACCATCGTGCAACCCGCGGCAATCGCCGGAGCGACCTTGCAGACGATCTGGTTGAGCGGCCAGTTCCACGGCGTGATCAGCGCCGCCACGCCGATGCTCTCTCGGACGATACGCGTGCTGCCGCGCTGCTCCTCGAACACGAATGTCTCGAGCGCCGCGATCGCGGCCTTCATGTGTACCTGACCTGCCCAGGCCTGCGCCTCGCGCGCAAAGGACAGGGGTGCGCCCATCTCCTGCGAGACGGCGAGAGCAATCTCCTCGTAGCGTTCGTCATAGGCCGCCAGGATGTTGCGCAGAATCTCCAGCCTTTGCTCCCTCGATGTCCTGGAGAAGGCCGGAAAAGCCCGCTTTGCCGCGGCAACCGCGCGATCCACGTCCACCGCGGACCCCATCGCAATGGAGGCATAAGCGCATTCGGTGGCGGGGTTGATCACGTCCAGTGTGCCGGGCTGCGCGGGATCGACCCAGCCGCCATCGATATAGAACTTGTGTGCGTGTGTCATGGAGGGCCTCATCGTGCAGGTGTGTGGACGTCCGAATCATACAGGCCGAAGGCGGTGATCGCGGCATGACCGTCTCTGAGGCCTGGTGTACCTGGAGGCAGCACCGGGCACACGGATAGCGCCCGCACGCAGGGCCCACGCGCTCACACCGGCAACGGTGCCACCACGTCTTCGTAGTCCGGGTGACATTGCAGCCCGCCGAATGTGCGGAAGAGGCGTACCGTGTCGTCGTACAACGGACGGTCGATGGCGATGCCACCATCCCAGCACCCGAGCCGCTGGTAGTCGGCTACTGCCGCGGTGATGGCCTCATGGTGCAGGCCCGGCAGGAACTCGGAGATCAACACAGCCACGCGCTGCGGTGATTCATTGCGGGCTTGCAGGCGGCCAGCCTCGAATGCGCGCACGAAGGCCGCCGCCACGTCAGTGGCCAGCCACTCGGGCGAGGCGCACAAGCTGCTGAAAGCGATCGGCTACGCAGCCGCGCCCACACTCGCCACCACCTTGGCCACGCCCTCGTGTTGTAGCTGATGCGGAGCCGGGCCCTGCATGTGCACCACGTCGCCCACGCCCGCCCTGAACGCTGCGTCGATCGCCGCCGGGTCCCCGGCGTCCAGCATGCGCACTTTCGAGACGTCGACACCGCGCGCGTCGAGGGCACACATCAGCATCGCCATCGGCTGGAAGAAATGGTCGACCAGCACGGTGCTGCCCTCGAGATCGCACCAGTCGAACGGTGCATCGCCGCCCCGTCGGGCGAGAAAGAACCCGTCTCGACGGTTCATCAACGCGAAGTGCCGGAAAGGAAGCCGCTCACCGCGTTGCCAGGGTTCGAAGCTCACCGCCGTCGCAGACTGGGCCACCTGCACCGTGCCGTCGACGATGCCGTCCTGGATGGTGCGCGCGGGCGTGACGGTGTCGTAGGAGGCTTCCAAGCCTTCGGCTGCCAGGTGCCCGCTCGACATGGTGAGCAACAGCGGGCTGTAAAAGGCGGAAAACCGAAGGAATCGGAAATGGAGATGTTCCATGCGCCACAGAGCCTCACACGACCGCCGCAATGAAGGGGTGTGTCCACCGGCACCTGCGCGAAGGACCAACAGCTTGGGTGCGGAGGATAGCCCTCGACTCGGGCCTCGACCAGCGGTGCCCACCACTCCCTCAGAGCGTCCACACAAACGCTCGGTGGACGCCCGGTCCACCAGACGGGCTGGGAACACTCATCGAGGGAAGGTTCGTCAGCGTCTGTGGCGCTACCGCATGGAGCAGAGCATGAGCCGTCGCGGGAACTGCTGGGACAATGCGCCGATGGAGCGCTTGTTTCGCAGCTTGAAGACTGAGTGGGTGCCGAGCGTTGGTTACATGACCGGCCATGAGGCGCAACGGGACGTCAGCCACTACCTGATGCACCGTTACAACTGGCAGCGGCCGCATCAGTTCAATGCCGGAGTGCCGCCCGCCGTCGCGGAAGAAAAACTTAACTCCGTGTCCGGGATTAGTTGACCACTACAACTATTCGCCAGTCCATGCTCGACACCTTCAAGGATCGCGACAGCGAGTTGCTTATCGCGCAATGGCAGGCCTGCATCGATTTCGATTGCGAGGATGAG
>JBILEG010000502.1:0-2810 GCA_044352225.1 Pseudomonadales bacterium
CCGGGCTTGAGCGCGTCGTAACGGAAATCGCCGGCTTCGCCGCCGCCTGCGCCCACCCAGTCGGGCAGCACCACGCCGCCGTGCTTGGGCAGCATGTTCGGGCCGCTCGCCGTACCCCAGTCCTGGATGGTGCCGCCTACCCGCCAGGGCATGCGGTCGTCGACGTCGATGTTGTAGAACTGCCCCAGCGGACGATCGGGGTGTGACCAGGTCTTGCCGCCGTCGGTGGAGATGTCCACGCCGCCGTCGTGGCCGGCGATGACGCGCCGGGTGTCCAGAGGATCGATCCAGAGGTCGTGATGGTCACCGTGGTGAGGTCCCGGCACCTGCGTGACGGTCTTGCCGCCGTCAGTGCTGCGCAAGAGCGGCACCTGCGGGAACCAGAGCGTGTCGGGGTCCTTCGGGTCGATGGTGAAGGTCGTGTAGTACCAGGCCCGCTGGCGCAAGGCGCGCTGCGGGTTGATCAACCGCCAGGTATCGCCGCCGTCATCGGAGCGGAAAAGACCGCCGTTTTCCGCTTCGATCAGTGCGTACACGCGTTGGCCGTCGGAGGGCGCGACGCGCACGCCCACCTTGCCCCAGATGCCCTCAGGCAGACCATTGCCCAAGAGCGGCGTCCACGTGTCGCCACCGTCCGTCGAGCGATAGAGCCCACTGCCCGGCCCGCCGCTCGTGAGCTCCCAGGGCTTCCGGCGCATCTGCCAGAACCCCGAAAAGATGATGCGCGGATTGTGCTCGTCGATGGCGACATCGGAGGCGCCGGTGTCGATGTCCTTGAACAGCACGCGCACCCAGTTCTTGCCACCGTCCTGCGTGCGGTAGACACCACGCGCCTGCGCGGCACCGAAGGGCGAGCCCAGCACCGCGGCGTAGGCCACGTCCGCGTTGTGCGGGTCCACCGCCAGCGTGCCGATCTGGCCCTTGTTCTTCCACTGGTGCGTCCAGGTCTTGCCCGCGTCGGTGGATTTCCAGATACCCCATCCGACCATCACGTTGCCGCGCGGATTGGCCTCGCCGCCACCGGCGTAGATCACGTTCGGGTCCGAAGGCGCCACCGCGATCGCGCCCATCGAGGCGGCGAGCGCTTCGTCGTCCATAACGGGCGAGAAACTCTTGCCCGCGTCGGAGGATGCCCACACGCCGCCCTGCGCGGCGGCGAAGTAATAAACATCAGGATTACCGGGCACGCCCGCCACGCGGGAGATGCGCCCGCCGATCGCGGGGCCGATCGCGCGGAACGCGAGCGCGCCGTAGGCGTCCGGTGTCCGGGTGACTGCAGGCGCGGCGTGAAGGGTGGCAAAAGAGCTCGCAAGAAGCAGGCTCGCACAAAACGCAGGCAGGGACTGACGCATGGGAAGGAAACCGGCAACGGGAGATGCGTGAACGCTAGGCGCTAGGCGGGAGGTGCGTCAACCCGCCCCGCGCCGCGGGGTGGGGGCGCGCCATGCGCGCGACACCGCGGTGATGCCTGCGCGTCAGAGCGATGCGATCGGGGTCGCATACCATGGCGCGCGGCGGCCGGTCACTGCACCAAAGCTGCTGTCACGGAGCAATCATCCCGGGCGCCAGTGCACAATGCGCTGCCGGCGCGCCGTGCCGGGCAAGGGAGGGCACAGCATGCACGACGAGATACGCCGCATCCTCGGGGAGATCCGCGCCCTTGAAGAGGAGCTGCGCGACAAACTCCACGCGCACGAGGCGCGTCTGGAGTTCCGCATTCGCGGTCGTCGGGTGGAGTTCGCAGAGGAGATACGCGCTGCGCACCGCAAGGCACGGGTTGGCATCATCCGGTGGGTGGCGAGCGGCGATATCAGGAACATCCTCTCGGCGCCCTTCATCTTCGCGCTGATCATTCCCTTCGCGCTGCTCGACCTCTTCCTCTGCATCTACCACGCGGTGTGCTTCCGCCTCTACCGCCTGCCACCCGTGCCGCGGGCCGACTACGTGGTTATCGACCGCCACCACCTGCACTACCTGAACATCCTGCAGAAACTGAACTGCGTGTACTGCGGCTACGTGAACGGTGTGATCGCCTGGGCGCGCGAACTCGCCTCGGTGACGGAGCAGTACTGGTGCCCGATCAAGCACGCGCGCAAGGTGCGCGGGTCGCACACACGCTACGCGCAGTTCATCGACTACGGCGACACCGAGGCCATGGCGGTGCGGGTGGTGGATCTGCGGGAGGAGTTGCGCAAACCCGGGGAGGCGACACCATGACGGAGGCACACCGACCGATCACTGTCGCGCCCGGAGCGCCGCACAGTGGAGCACGACAGGAGAGCACCATGGCCAAACGCATCTGCATCGTCGCGCTGCTGATCCTGGTCGCGCTGGGCGGCTGGAGCAGCCGGCTCGACGCTCCCGCCATGAGTCAGGTGACTGCAGGCATGGAGCGCGCGCTCGGGAGCTTCGCGGTCGCGCGGGGGCTTAACGCCGCCATATCGCTTGCGCAGGGCACGCAGATCTCGGCCGGCATAGGCGCCAACATCAGCTTCAGCGTGGGGCAGGTGCTCCATCCCGTGAACGAAGTGGTCGAGTCCTTCTCGCATCTGATGCTGCTCGCCTCGGTGGCCTTCGGCATCCAGAAGGTGCTGCTGCTGATCGGGCAGGACATGCTGGTGAAGTGTCTGCTGAGCGCGACGCTCTTCGCCTGGGGCGCGCTGCGGGTGATCGGCGGCAAGCGCAACCGGTGGCTGGACGCGGCGCTGGTGCTGATGCTGATGGTCCGCTTCGCGATCCCGGTCGTGACGATGGCGACCGACGCGGTCTACGACCGTTTTCTGCATGCAGGCTACACGCGCAGCACCGAG
>JBILEG010000503.1:0-2808 GCA_044352225.1 Pseudomonadales bacterium
CGAACCGCAAGCTGGTGGAGGATCTGCTGCGTCAGCAGGACGCTGGAACATCCAACGCTGGCGACCCGGGAAAGCAGGGATCCGATCAACAGCAGGACAAACAGGGAAAGGCCGGCGGCCAGCGCTCGCCGGAAGACGAGCAGAACGGATCGGAGGCCCGGCCCGATGGCGCCGGACAGCAGAAGCCGAAGGAAGGGTCCGCGAACCCTTCTGATGCGGGCGATACCGCGGAGGCAGCCTCGCCACCGGAAGGCTCGGGCACAGATGGCAAGGCGCAGGATCCCGATGGCCGCGTTCAAGGATCCGCAAGCAAGGCCCAGGACGGCAAGACGCCGACAGAGGGTGAGGCCCGCGCCGGCGCGACCGGGGGAACGGCGCGCGAAGAAGACCAGGCCGTCGAACAGTGGCTTCGGCAGGTTCCGGACGATCCCGGCGCCTTGCTCCGTCGGAAGTTCGCATACGAGGCCGCGCGGCGCGCAGAAGGAGAGAAGCAATGACACGAACGCGCATGGCCGCATGTCTCTGCCTTGTCCTCGGCCTGCTGTCGCAGCCTGTACGCGCGGAAGTGAACGCCAGTATCGATCGCAACAGCGTGAGTCTGTCGGAAACCTTCGAACTGCGGCTGCGGGTTGCGGGCGCGATGAACGCGGACGAGCCGGAACTCGCTCCGCTGCAGCAGGATTTCGAGATCCTCTCCACGAGCCGCAACCACCGTATCAGCCTCGTACAAGGTCAGCGCGAGTCGTGGACGGAGTGGGTCGTGGTGCTGCTCGCCAAACGCAGCGGGCAATTGCAGATACCGCCAATCGCCGTGGGCGACGAGAGCAGCACGCCGATCGCCCTTGAGGTGAGCGAGGGCCGGTCTGCCGGCAGCACGCCCGCGGGCGATGTGAGCCTTGAGCTCCTGCCAGGCACCGACGAAGTACACGTGCAAGAGCAGCTTCTGGTGACGGTGCGCCTGCTCCACGCCGTCAACCTGGCCTCCGGGGCATCGCTGGATGAACTGGAGATTCCCGGGGCCGTGGTACGCAAACTCGACGAGGGCAGCCACGAACAACTGATCGGCGGGCGGCGCTTCGGCGTCTTCGAGCGACTGTATGCGGTCTTTCCGCAGAAGAGCGGTGAGATGCAGATCCCCGCGCTGCGCTTCCGCGGCAGCACCGGAGGCGACTCCTGGCTCGACCGATTCGACACCGGCAGCCGGCAACTTCGATTGCAGTCCGACGCACGCACGATCCGCGTGCTGCCGCCCGAACAGGGCGCTTCGCCGTGGATCCCGGCGCGCAACCTGAGCATCGTGGAAACCTGGGACAGCGACCCCGAGTCACTGCGTGCCGGCGAGTCCGCCACACGCAGCCTGACCATCACCGCCGAAGGGCTGACCGGGGCACAGATCCCGCCCATCCCCGAACCGGATCTGCCGGGCGTGCGCTTCTACGCCGACAAGGCCGAAGTGAGCGATGCAGCGGCGGACGCCGGCCTCACAGGAACACGCGTTCAGCGGGTCGCAGTGATCCCGCAACGCGGCGGAAATCTCGAATTTCCCGAGTTGCGAGTGCGCTGGTGGAACACTGTCAGCAACCGCTTCGAGGAAGCGGTGGTACCAGCGCGCATCTTGCGTGTCCAAGGGGGAACGGCGAGCACTGCGCCTCAGGGCGCCAGGGCCGCTGCTCCCGTGGGCGCGAACAGCAAGCCCGAAGCGGATATCGCGGACACGGCAGCTCAAGCAACCGCACCCGCGCCGCAGCCCCCTTTGGCCTGGATGCTGGCCACAGCCGCAAGCCTTCTGCTGGCAGGGTTTTTCGCTGTGCAGTGGTATCGGCTACGGGCTGCCGTGCCCCTTCCGGCGGCGGCTGATGATGCGGCGCAATACACGGAAAAGCAGGCGTTCTCCCGACTCGAGGCAGCATGCCGTGCAGGCGATGCGGGCGCCGCGTCGGGCGCCTTGGCGGAATGGGCGCGCTCGGCCTTTCCGCACTCCGCGCTCCGCACACCGGGCGCACTCGGCGCCCTGACCGGGGATGCGGAACTGCGCTCGGCCATCGATGCAATGATGGCGAGCCGCTACGGCTCGAAGACGCAGGCATGGGACGGAAGCAGTTTGCTGGCCGCTGCAAGCCGTCATCGCCCGGGGCGCGCGGCGCGGCCGGAAGGGCTGCCGCCGCTCTACGCCCGCGGATGAAAGATCAGTGCGTGATGGCTGCGATGCGGGCCTCCAACTCGGTGCGCCCTTCCGCTCCGGCCATCACCACCAGCACGTGGCCGGGCTCCACGCGGAAATCATCGACGGGGTTGAACACCCACTCTTCCCGGACCCTCAGTGCGAGCAGCAGATAGCCCGGCCCGCGCAGGCTCAACTCCGCGACCGGACGCGGCAGAAAACCCGCCGGCACCACGAACTCTTCCACGCGCAGTCCACCTTCCGAGCGCAGCATCTCGTCCAGGAAATTCACCACGCTCGGCCGGATCATCGCCGATGCGATGCGCATGCCACCCGTGAAATCGGGCGAGATCACATCGTCGGCACCGGCCTTGCGCATCTTGGCGATGTTGCGTACTTCGTGGGCACGCGCGACCACACGCACGTTGGGGTTCAACTGCCGCGCCGTGATGGTGATCATCAGGTTGCGCGAATCATCACCCGTAACCGCGAAAACACCCGCCGCGTCCTTGATGTCCGCGGATTCCAGCAAGGCGTCGTCCGAGGCGTCGCCATGCAGGAACAGCAGGTCGCTGAAGCTGTCGCGGTGCTCGTCGAAGCGGGCCGGATTGGCATCGATCGCCACGAACTTGCGACCGGTGACCTGC
>JBILEG010000504.1:0-2801 GCA_044352225.1 Pseudomonadales bacterium
CTACCTGCAACGCCGCGGCCTGAGCCAGGAGACCATTGAGGCCTTCGGCATCGGCTACGCCCCGCCCGGCTGGGACAACCTGCTGCGCGCGCTCGCCCCCTCGGATGCCGAGAAAAAACTCCTGCTGGATGCAGGCCTGCTGATCCAGCGCGACGAAGGCGGGCTCTACGACCGCTTCCGCGAGCGCGTGATGTTCCCCATCCTCGACAATCGCGGCCGCGTGGTGGCGTTCGGCGGCCGCGTGCTCACTGATGAAAAGCCCAAATACCTGAACTCCCCCGAAACCCCCGTCTTCCACAAAGGCCAGGAGCTCTACGGCCTGTATCAGGCACGCCGCAGCCAGAAGGAACTCGATCGCGTGCTGGTGGTGGAGGGCTACATGGACGTGGTGATGCTGGCGCAGAACGGCATCGGCTGGGCGAGCGGCACGCTGGGCACCAGCCTGTCTGCCAGCCATCTGCAGCGGCTCTACCGCTACACCACGCAGGTGGTGTTCTGCTTTGACGGTGACGAGGCCGGGCGCCGCGCCGCAGCCCGCTCGCTGGAGCTCGCGCTGCCCGCGATGCAGGACGGCCGGCAGGCAGCGTTTCTCTTTCTGCCCGAGGGCGAGGACCCGGACTCGCTGGTGCAGAAGATCGGCGCCGAGGCCTTCAAGGCCAAGGTGGCCGCGGCCACGCCGCTCTCGGAATATCTCTTCGAGCACCACGGCGAGGGCGTTGACCTCAACAACCCGGATGGCCTGGCGCGCTTGAGCAAGCTCGTGCTGCCCGCCATCTCGCGCATTCCGGGCGAGGTATTCCGGGAACTGATGCGCCGCAAGCTGGCAGAGCGCATCGGCATGAGCGCAGACCGCCTGCCAGGCGCGGCTCCCGCGCCGCGGCCCGAAAACCCCGAAGAGAACCGCCCCGCCCCGCCGCCCCGCCGGCCGCTGGCTCCCTCGGGACACAGACGGGTGCAGGGCTCGGCCCGCAGCGCGCTTCGCCTGCTGCTGCAGAACCCCCAACTCGCGCGCGAGGCAGGCGACACCAGCAGCCTGAGCGCGCTGGAAGAGCCCGACCTGCCCCTGTTACTGGAACTGCTCGCCTACCTGCGCAAGAACCCCATGGCGAGCATGGGCGGGATACTGGGCTACTGGTACGGCACGCCCGAGGGCGATCTGCTGAACCGCCTGGCCGCCGCAGACCCGGTGCCAGGCCACGACGCCGAGCAGGAGTTCAAGGACATCCTGCGCCACCTCTCGTCCCGGGTGGTCAGCAACCTGAGCGAAGACCGCCGCCGCGAACTGGAAAGCATCCCTTTCACCGAAATGAGCCCGGAACAGAAGCACGAATACATGTCGCTGCTGCGAGCGCGGCCCCACTGAGGCCCCGCCCAAGCGGGTTTTTCGGGAGTTTGGCGTCCACTCGAACGGCATTGGCGTAGAGATCTGTCCGCTGTGGCCGTTATAATCCACGGCCATTTTTTGCGTGCTCCCCGCCCGCCCCGACACAGGTGCAGCGCATGTCCGAAACGACCCAGCAGTCCCGCCTCAAGGACCTCATTGCCAAGGGCAAAGAGCAGAACTACCTCACCTACGCGGAGGTAAACGACCACCTGCCCGAAGACATCTCCGACCCCGAACAGGTCGAAGAGATCATCCAGATGATCAACGACATGGGCATCCAGGTCTTCGAGGAGGCCCCGGACGCCGAGGCCCTGCTGCTCGCCACGGGCGATAACGCCGCCGTGGAAGAGATCGCCGAAGAAGCCGTTGCCGCCCTCACGGCCGTGGAATCCGAAGCCGGCCGCACCACCGACCCCGTCCGCATGTACATGCGCGAGATGGGCACGGTCGAGCTCCTGACCCGCGAAGGCGAGATCGTGATCGCCAAGCGCATCGAGGAAGGCATCCGCGAAACCCTCTCGGCCATCGCGTGGTTCCCCGGCACAATCGAAGGCGTACTCCACGAGTACGACCTGGTGGCCACCGGCGAGCGCCGCCTCTCTGACGTGTTGACGGGCTACCTCGAGCCCACCGAAGACGTGCAGCCCGCCACCCCGGTAGAGCCCGCCGCCAAGCCGGGCGCCAAGAAGGCCGCGGCCGAGGAAGAAGAAGTCGAGGAAGAAACCACCGCCGAAGACGGCGAAACCGACGAAGTGGAAAGCGGCCCGGATCCCGAGCTGGCACGCCTGCGCTTCGACGACCTGCGCAAGCAACTCGGCAAGGCCACGCGCTCGATCAAGAAGAACGGCCGCGACCACAAGCTCACCCACAAAGAGCTCGAGAAAACCGCAGAACTCTTCAAGTTCCTGAAGCTCCCGCCGCGCCAGTTCGACCCGATGGTCGAGCGCGTGCGCACCACGGCCAACCAGGTACGCGAGCTCGAGCGCCAGATCATGCACCTCTGCGTGAACTACGCGCGCATGCCCAAATCCGCGTTCCTCGAGGAATACCCTGGCAACGAGACGAACGACAAGTGGGTCGAGAAGCTCGCGCGTCGCAAGCAGCCCTACGCCGCCAAGATCGGCGCGATCAAGGACGACGTGCTGCGCCTGCAACTGCGCATCGGAGAGGTCGAATCCCAGGCGGGCATCAGCTGCGTCGAAATCAAGGACATCAACAAGCGCATGTCCATCGGCGAGGCGAAAGCTCGCCGCGCGAAGAAAGAAATGGTCGAGGCGAACCTGCGTCTTGTGATCTCGATCGCCAAGAAGTACACCAATCGCGGCCTGCAGTTCCTGGACCTCATCCAGGAAGGCAACATCGGCCTGATGAAGGCCGTGGACAAGTTCGAGTACCGCCGCGGTTACAAGTTCTCGAC
>JBILEG010000087.1:0-10171 GCA_044352225.1 Pseudomonadales bacterium
GGCCTGCGAGCAGATCGTGCGCGAGGCCACCGACCCCTGCATCCGCGACATGTCCTGGGAGGAACTGCGCGAGAAAGGCGTGACGCGCGCTGCCATGCCCTCGCCGCACGTGCCCTTCGCAGATCTCAAATTTCCCACCCCTTCGGGACGTATCGAGGTCTACACCGAATCGCTCGTGCAGCACGGGCAGGGCGTGCCCACCTTCGAGGAGCCGCTGGAAGGAAACAGGCGTGAGAAGGCCCGCCAATACCCGCTCACCTTCATGAGCAACCACTCGATGTATTCGGCCAATGCCACGCACATGATCCTGCCGTGGATCCGCGAGGTCGCACCCGAGCCGCGCGTCGAGATGCACCCGCAGGATGCCGCCGCGCGCGGTCTGCAGGACGCCGACCCCATCCGCATCTACAACGACCGCGGCGCCTTCGTGGCGCACGTGCACGTGACCGAGGGCATCAAGCCCGGTGCGCTGAATCTCAGCCAGGGCTGGTGGCCAGAGCACTTCATCTCGGGCCACTACGCGGATCTCACGCAGATGCCGCTGAACGCGGCGCAGGAAACCATCCTCGAATCGAACTACCCCGTTTACGACTGCCTGGTCGAAGTCGAGCGGGCCATGGTGGAGGCGGTCTGATGCGCGTCGAGAAGCAATTCCTGATCGATATCTTCCGCTGCATCGGCTGCGATACCTGCTCGGTGGCCTGCAAGATGGAGAACGGCTTGCCGGTGGGCGAGAACCGGCTGCGGATCCTCAATCCGCAGCAGCGCACTGTCTTCGACAAACCCGTGGGTTCCTACCCGGAGTTGAAGATGGAGTGGTGGCCCGTGATGTGCCAGCACTGCGAGGACGCGCCCTGCATCGACGACTGCCCGACCTGGGCCATCCACCAGCGCGAGGACGGGCTGGTCGAGATCGACCCGGAACTCTGCATCGGCTGCCAGAACTGCGGTGCTGCCTGCCCCTACGACGCGATCAGCTTCGACTCGGCGCTGGGCACCGCCGACAAGTGCAATCTTTGCGACCATCGAGGCCCCGAGCAGCCCGAGCCGCCGTGTGTCATGACCTGCCCCACGCGCGCGATCACGCTCGTCGATGCCGACAACGTGGAATCCGCCGTGCAGGAATGGCGCCCGGGCCGCGACGTACACCGCCTGAACGAAGACGCGGGCACGCGTCCCACCACCCGCTACCTGTTCCGGGATTGAGCCCATGAGCAACGCCGATCCCATCGTCATCGTCGGTGGCGGACAGGCCGCCGGACAACTCGCCGACTCGCTGCGCCGCGAGGGCTACGCGGGCGCGGTCACGGTGCTCTGCGACGAGCCCATGCCGCCCTATCAGCGCCCGCATCTCTCCAAGCTCTATCTGGCGGGCATTCTCGACCACGAGAAACTCCTGTACCGCCCGCGCGACTTCTACGCCGAGCGCGGCATCACGGTGATGAGCGGGCAGCGCGCGACGCGCATCGACGCCGCCGCGCGGCAGCTTCATCTGGATGACGGCAGCACGCTCCCGTACGCAGGGCTCGCGCTCTGTACGGGTGCGGTGGCGCGTCGCTTGGCGGTGCCGGGCGCAGATGCCGCGGGCGTGCATTGCCTGCGCACGCTGGCCGATTGCGAGCAGCTGCGTGCCGCATTGCCCGCCGCCACGCGTGTGGTTTGCGTGGGCGGCGGCCTGATCAGCCTGGAAGCCGCCGGCGTGATGGCGGCGATGGGCAAGCAGGTGACGGTGCTCGCCACGCAGCCGCGGGTGATGGAGGCCGCGGCCACGCCCGAGGTCTCGGCGTTTTTTGCGGCGCAGCACCAGCAGCGCGGCATCGATATCCGCACCGGTTGCACCGTGACCGGCATCGACACCGAAAACGGCGCCGTCTGCGCGGTGCTCACCGCGCGCGGCGAGCGCATCCCCGCAGACCTCGTGCTGGTGGGCATCGGCGTGGAGCCGGAGGTGGCGCTCGCGCAGGCTGCAGGTCTCGCGTGCGACAACGGCATCGTGGTCGACGAATTCGCGCGCACCAGCGACCCCCGCATCGTTGCCGCCGGCGACTGCACGCGTCACCCGAACGCGATCCTGGGCCGCAGCCTGCGGCTCGAGTCCGTGCACAACGCGGTGGAGCAGGCGAAGACCGCCGCCGCCACGCTCTGCGGCAAGCAACGCGCCTATGCGCAGGCGCCGTGGTTCTGGTCCGACCAGCTGGGCTTCAGGCTGCAGATCGTGGGCGTGGCGGGGCGCGAACCGCGCACAGTGCTGCGCGGCGATCCGGCCTCGGGCAGCTTTGCGGTGTGGTGTTTCGAGGGCGAGCGTTTGGTGGCCTGCCAGTCAGTGAACCGCCCGCGCGAGTACATGGCCTGCCGGCGCATGCTCGAGAACAATCTCCTGCCCTCGCCCGTCGAGGTGGCGCATCCGCGCTTCGACCCCGAGACGCGGCTGCCGCGCAAGGCGCCGCTCGCGTTCCAGCGTCGCTCGGTCTGAGTTGCGGTTGCAGCCGAGCTCAGGGATGTGCCGCTGAGGGCGCGGGCAGCAGGCCGCCGAGCGAGGCGGCCTCGCCGGGGCGTTTGAGCACGCGCCCGCCGAGCATCACCATCGAGACACGCTCCAGCGCGCTGATGTCCGTCAGCGGATTCCCCGGCACGGCGATGATGTCGGCGAGTTTTCCCGGTTCCACGGTGCCCAGTCGGTCGTCCCAGCGCAGGAGTTCGGCAGCCACCCGCGTGCCGGCCTGTATCGCGTCCATCGGCGTGATGCCTGCTTCGACGAACACGGCGAACTCCCGCGCATAGACCTTCGGATCGGCGCTCCACGCACCCAGATCCAGACCGATCACCACCTTCACGCCGGCGCGGTGCGCGCCTGCGATTGCCGCGAGGAAATCGCCCCTGCCGTGCTTGATGTATTCGTCGTTCTTGTCTTGCGCGCGCAGCGTGTTGTCGCCGGTGGCGTAGTAGTCGCCCAGGTAAACGGTCGGCACCAGGAAGGTGCCGCGCTTGGCCATCATCTTCATGGCTTCGTCGTCGATGTAGGTGCCGTGCTCGATCGAGCGCACGCCGGCCGCGACAGCCTGCTTGATGCCCTCGGTGGCGTGCGCATGAGCGGCCACCGGAACGCCGTGGCGGTTGGCTTCTTCCACCGCGGCACGCAATTCCTCCGGCGAGAAAGCGACGTTGCGGGGGTCATCGCCCACGGACTCGAAGGCGCCGGTGACGAGGAGCTTTATCCAGTCCGAACCGTATTTCACTTCCTCGCGCACGGCCTTGCGGATCTCTTCCGGGCCGTCGGCGATCAGGCCGTCCGGACGGACACGCTGCTCGGGTGAGAGGTAGTTGATGTCGCCGCCGCCCCCGGTGATCGAGATGTAATGCGCGGCGCCGCTCATGCGCGGGCCGATGAACACGCCGCTGTCGATGACGCGCCGCAGATCCTGGTTGCCATAGAAGACGTCCGCGTCGCCCATCACGCGTACGCCGGTCCAGCCAGCGAGCAGCAGCCGCTGCAGCCCCGCGAGGGCCATCAGCGTCTTGTATGCGGAGGAATGCGCGAGCTGCACCTGCTGGTAGTCGTCGCCGAACATCAGCGGGTGCTCGTGTGCGTTGATCATGCCCGGCATCAGCGTGGCGTCGCCGAGCTCGATCACCTCGGCCCCGGCGGGAATCAGCGAGCGATTGCCGATGGCGACGATACGTTCGCCATCGATCAGCACGACCGCGTCGGTGAGCGCTGTCTTGCTGCGCCCGTCGATAAGGCGATCCGCCACCAGCGCGGTGGTTGTTCCGGCTTCCGCACTGCAGGCGAGCACTGCAATTGCGGCCGAGGCGAGCCAGTTGCGGCGTGTGCGATTCTTCAGCGGAGCCTGATCGACATTCATGGTTGCGGTGATCCCTGCTGCGTTGCGTGGACTGTTTTCATTCAGGGCCGGACGGTTGCGGTGCTGCCGCTGTAACGGATGTCCAGCGCGGGAACGCCGAAGCGTTCGTTTTGGAGCACCACTTGCCCGATGATCCCTCGCGCCTCGGCGGCGTCTGTAACAAGCCGTGGAATTCCGCTCGTCGTGAGCGAGCTGCCGTAGCCTTCCTCCACCGGGTGCAGCACGATCGCGGCCAGTTCTCCGTTCGCGAAGCGGCTTTCCGCGAGCACGCTCTGGAAGGTGAAAGGCGTTGAGAAGGCCTGCTTGTTGAGAGGCGCCGTGAGGTCGTAGTCGGTGGCCCTGGCGGGGTTTTCCCAGGCGGCGCGAAGCGTTGCCTCGTTTCCGCGCCGCAGATCGGCGGGGAGCGGTTCCTGGATGTCACTCCAGAAGAAATTGCCGAGGCCGTAGAACACGGGGCGTTTGCCGCGTGCCGGCGAGTCGTAGACTTCGATTGCGCCCAGGTTGTGGTTCCCGGTTGCAACGAACATGTCGGCACCGCTGTCGATCGCATCGTGGGCCAGTTGCCGCAGGAAGTCGGCGGCGCCGGCGGGTGTGTCTCCGCCCTCGCAGTTGCGCGAGCATTCGTGGCTGTGGATTGCCACGATCACGAAATCGGCATGCTGCTGTGCTGTGCGCACGGCCTGCAGTATCTCGGCGAGATCGACCGGATCCATGCTGAACGTCCTGGAGGCATCCTCTGCCTGCCGGAATCTCTGGCCGAACAACTCGCCCGTGGTGCCCGCCTCGTCGCAGTGTTGCGGCTGCACGGCGCAGCGCGCAGCCTGCAGTGCGCGCAGGGCGGCGGGTGGTACCTGAAGCACCTCGGCAAGACGCAGCCCGCTGACCCCGGGCCGGCCCGGCGCGAGCCCCGATGCCGGCAGCGACTCGCTGGTGGGCCGGAACGTCGAGGCGAGCGATACCAGCGCGACCCGTGCGCGCGGGGCTTCGAGATACTGCGGGGCACGTGCAGCCCCGTGGGTGTCGCCGGCGCCGGCGTGCACGATGCCGGCCTGATCGAGCCAGCGGCCGGTCTCCTGCATGCCCTCGATGCCCCAGTCGAGGGCGTGGTTGTTGGCGCGCGACACCATGCCGAAGCCCATCTGGCGCAGATCTCCCGCTACTGCGGGCAGCGCGGAAACGGTCCAGTCTCCGTCCCACGAATATGGCGAGCCCTTGAAGCTGCGCGGGTCGAAGATCGTGGTTTCGAGGTTGCCGTAGGCCACATCGCTGCGCTGCAGGATCCCCACAAGAGAGCCGAAGGCCTCAAGGCGCTTGGCGTACTGGCTGAGCGGGCGCGAGATGATCAGATCGCCTGCGGCGCTCACCGCGAAGCCATCGGGCACCTCCATGTCGAGTTCGCGCGCGACGGGGCGCCTGGGATCGAACTGCGCGGGGTCTTTTGCGACAGGGTCTGCGGGGCCGAATCGCGTGTCGTCTGCCTGCGCGTCGCCCGCGCCCAGCCAAAGCCCCAGTAGCCCGACGAGAATCGGCAGGCGGTTATCCATGGACGGCAGTCTCCCCGCGTGTGTGGCCTACAGGGTATCCCAACTCGCGCGGGTGCCTCATTCCCGGCATTTGCTTACGCCGCTCCCCCGTGCCCGCTAGAATCCGCCTCCGCCCCGCACCGGAGCCTCGCCATGAGCCGTATCCCCGAAGACCTGCGTTATTCGTCCACGCACCAGTGGGCGCGCCTCGGCGCCGACGGCCTGGTGGTGGTGGGCATCACCGACCACGCTCAGGAGGCGCTCGGTGATGTGCTCTTCTGCGAGTTGCCCGCGGTGGGCACGCGTTTCGCGGCCGGCGAGCAATCAGGAACGGTAGAGTCCCTGAAGGCCGCCTCCGAGGTGTATGCGCCGGTGTCGGGCGAGGTGGTGGCGCAGAACCCGATCCTCGGCCTCACGCCCGAGCGCGTGAACGAAGAGCCCTACGGCGAGGGATGGTTCTTCACGCTGCGCCCCGAAAACCCCGCAGAACTCGACGCCCTGCTCGATGCCGCAGGCTACGCCGCCTCGCTGGGTGGCGCATGAACGCCCTTGCCCCGCTGCAACTGCGCCGCCACGAAGACCGGCGCCTGCGCCAGGGCCACTGCTGGGTCTACAGCAACGAGATCGACACCGATGCCACGCCGCTCAAGGCCTTCGAACCGGGCGATCAGGCACTGCTGCTCTCGGCGAGTGGCCGCCCGATGGGCGTGGTGCTGGTCAATCCGCACTCGCTGATCTGTGCGCGTCTCATCCACCGCGACGGCACCGAGCCCGTGGGTGCTGCGCTGATCGAAGAGCGCCTTGCAGCGGCACTGCGGCTGCGCGAGCGGCTCTTCGACCGCCCGTTCTACCGTCTCGTCTACGGCGATAGCGACGGGTTGCCCGGGCTGGTGGTGGATCGCTTCGGCGAGCACCTGGTGCTGCAGGTGGGAACCGCCGGCATGGAGCGTCTGCTGCCCGAGGTGCTTGCCGCGCTCAGCACGTTGGTGAAGCCCGCCGGCATCCTGCTTCGCAACGACACGGCTGTGCGTGCGTTGGAGCAATTGCCCGTCTACACGCAGGTGGCGCAGGGCGAGATTCCCGCATTCCTCTGCGTGGAAGAAAACGGCGCGCGCTTCGAGGTGAGCGCGCAGGAAGGCCAGAAGACCGGCTGGTTCTACGACCACCGTCCGGGCCGCGCGCGCGTGGCCTCTCTTGCGGCAGGCTGCCGCGTGCTCGATGTCTTCAGTTACGTGGGAGCCTGGGGCGTGCAGGCAGCGGTAGCGGGCGCTACCGATGTCTGCTGCATCGACAGCTCGGGCCCTGCGCTCGCACTGGCGGCGCGCAACGCACAGCTGAACGGTGTGGAGTCGCGCATGCGTTTTGTCGAGGGGCAGGCCGTGCCACAGATACAGCGCCTTGCCACTCTGGGCGAGCGTTTCGACATCGTGGTGCTGGATCCACCGGCCTTCATCAAGCGCCGCAAGGACCAGAAAACCGGCGAGCACGCCTACCAGAAGCTGAACCGCGAGGCCATGGCGCTGCTCGCCGACGAGGCGATCTTCGTGAGCGCCTCCTGCTCGATGCACCTGCCGGAGGCGGGTCTGCTCGAGATCGTGCAGCACGCTGCCGCGCAGGCCGGACGCACGCTGCAAGTGCTGGAGTTCCTCGGGCAGGGGCCGGACCACCCGGTGCAGGCCGCGATCCCGGAGACGCGTTATCTGAAGACCATCGTGGCGCGCGTGATGCGCTGATTCACTGCCGGAGGCCATCCATGAACCTCGTACGTCGTGCGCTCATCGGGCTGAGTGTCTTTCTGCTGGCTGCCTGCGCCGAGCGCGAGCCTGCGCCACCCGCCCAGTTGCTGGTCTTCAACGCCAACATCCTCACGATGGACGCGGCGCATCCGCGTGCTGAAGCGATGGCCGTGCGCGATGGCAAGGTGGTGGCGCTCGGCACGCGCGCCGAGCTCGAGTCGCTGCGCGGGGAATCCACCGAACTGCGCGATATGGGCGGCCGCACGCTCATTCCCGGCCTGATCGATGCGCACGCGCACCCGGTGTGGGGCGCGGTGAAAGAACTCTTTGCCTGCCAGTTTGCCTTCGAGTCCACGCCCGAGCAGGTGCAGGCGGCCATCGCCGGCTGCGTGCAGGCGCAGCCGCAGGAGCAGTGGATCCGCGGCGGGCACTGGACCAGTGATTTCTTCCGCAACAATCGCATTCCTTCGCCACGGCGTTTTCTGGACGAGGTCTCCAGTGGCAAGGCGGTGGTGCTGCAGGACGACTCCGGCCACAACAACTGGGTGAACACGCGGGCGCTCGAATTGCTCGGCATCGGGAAGGACACGCCGGATCCGGAAGGCGTGACCTTCGAGCGCGAGGCCGACGGCATGCCGAACGGCGTGATCCTCGAGGGCTTCAAGGTGCTGGACGGCGTGGTGCCGGACTACACCGACGCGCAGTACCTCGCCGCCGCGCGCGCTGCGCAGGATCACGCGCTCAGCCGCGGCATCGTTGCCTTCAAGGACGCGAGCGCCTCGGAGGTCGAGGCGCGCGCCTATCAGGCACTCGACCGCTCGGGCGAGCTGCACATCTCCGTGGCGCTCTCGCTGGTGATGGATGACAAGGCCGCTTTCGACCTGCCCACCTTCACGCGCCTGCGCGACACCTATCGCTCGACGCACGTCGATACACGCTTCGTGAAGCTCTTCCTCGATGGCGTGCCCACCGCCTCGCGCACCGCCGCGATGCTGCAGCCCTACACCGTCGATGCGCATCACCCGGAGCACACACGGGGTTCCCTGCATGTGCAGCCTGCTGATCTCGACCGCTACCTGAGGGAGCTGGACCGCGCAGGCTTCACGGTGAAGATCCACGCCGCCGGTGACTGGTCGGTGCGCGTGGCGCTGGATGCGATTGCCGCCGCGCGCAAGGCGAACGGCAACAGCGGGCTGCGCCACGAGATCGCGCATGCGGGCTTCGTGGATCCGGCAGATCTGCCGCGATTCACGGCGCTCTCGGCGGTGGCGGATTTCTCTCCGTATATTTTCTCGCCCTCGCCGATCATCGATTCGGTGGTGGGTGCCGTGGGTGAGCGCGGGCTGCAGTACTGGCCGACGCGCGCGCTGCTCGCGAGCGGCGCGCCGATGCTCCTTGGCTCGGATTGGCCCTCTGCCGTGCCGAGCATGGACCCCTGGGCAGGGCTCGAGGCGCTGGTCACGCGCCGCGACCCGACCGGCAAGCACCCGGGCGAACTCTGGCCCGAACAGGCCGTGGACGTGATGGCGGCGCTTGGCATCTTCACGGGGCAGAACGCAGCGGCACTGCTGCTCGATGCGGATCTCGGCAGTCTTGCCGAGGGCAAACGTGCGTCTTTCGTAGTGCTCGACCGCGACATCACCACGGTGGATCCCGCCACGCTCGATGCCACCCGCGTGCTGCAGACCTGGGTGGAAGGGTCTCCACGTTTCGAAGCAGAGCCTTTGCCAGGCCCGGGCTGAGACGGCGCGGGTATCCTGCTCCCACGAGGGGCATTGCCGCGCGATCCGCATTGGCGATTCAATTGCGGGTACCCGTCAACCCGGCCTCGGCGAGACGGTCCATCACCTCCCTGCACGGGCCCGGCACCACGATGATCGATCACGACAGGCTCCCTGCCGCCCGTTGCCTTGTTCCGGAGGGCCAGCGATGACACGCCACACGGCAGAGCATCATGCATCGCCACCGGGGCGTGCCGCATTGCGCGCCGCTTTGCTGATCTCCGTGTTCTCGATGGCGGCGTTCCTGGCGTTGCCCATGTTCATCGCGGCAGTCGCAGCTCATTACCAGCTGGATGATGCTGCGATCGGCTGGTTGGGTTCAGCCGTTGGCACCGGCACGGCGATCAGCTCGGCGGGGATGCTGTTCCTCGTGCGCAGGGTTGCCTGGATCCGTCTGGGGCAAGGCGCGTTTCTGCTCCTGCTGGGTGGCATGGTGGCCTCGCTCCTCGCGCCGAGCTGGCCGCTGTTCGTGCTGTGCCAGTGCGTCGCCGCGATTGGCGGCGGTGCGGCCTACTCGCTGGCGCTCACCGTGCTGTCGGACGCGCCGGAAGCCGACCGCTGGTTCGGTTACTCCGTCGCCGCGCAGGTCGCGTTCCAGGTGGCCGCCATGCTGGCCGGTCCGACGCTGGTTGCGGCGGGCGGATTGCAGGCGGTGATCGGGGCCTTCGTGGTGGTGTATGCGGCGGGCCTACTGCTCTCCTCGCGCTTGCCCGTCGAGGGGCGCCGCGCGCCTGTCGCTGTAACGGCCTCGCCACGCGGTGCGCTGCCGGCGACCCTGTTGGCACTGCTCGGTTGCTTCCTGTTTTTCTTCAACGTTGGCGTGGTGTGGACCTATCTCGCGCCCTTGGCGCAGGCAGCCGCTTTCGATGCCGATGCGATCGGTAACGGTCTTGCGATCGGTGTCGCGTTCGGCGTGCCCGGCGCACTGCTGGCCGCCTGGTGCGGCGACCGTTACAGCCGCATCGCCATGATCGGCCTTGGCGCCGCCGCCACGGTGCTGGCGCTGTGGTTGCTGCGCGGTACGCCCACCTTTGCGGCGTTCGTTGTGGCTGCCGCGATCTACAACCTCGCCTGGAATTTCTCGCTGTCGTTCCAGTACGCGGCTGTGAACGCCATCGACGAATCCGGTCGGGCCGTTGCGGTGGCGCCCGCGTTCCACGGTGCCGGCGCCGCGGTGGGGCCGGCGGCGGGTGCTTTGCTGGTCGACTCGCACGGGCTCGCCGTGGTGCTGCTCATCGGCGCCGCTGCGGTGGTGTTGAGTGCGCTGC
>JBILEG010000505.1:0-2776 GCA_044352225.1 Pseudomonadales bacterium
TCGAGATGGCCTGCGCGCATGCGCGCACGCGCGAGCAGTTCGGGCAGCCGATCGGTGCCTTCCAGGCCATCGCGCATTACCTTGCCGATATGGCCACCGAGGTGGAAGGTGCGCGCTATCTGGCGTATCAGGCCGCGTGGGCTGCGGATGCGGGCAAGCCCTTCCTGCAACTCGCGCGGCAGGCCAAGCTGCAGGCCGCAGAAGTCTTCCGCGGCGCCACCGTAAAGGGCGTGCAGATCCACGGTGGCATCGGCTTCAGCCTGGATGCCGATCCACAGCTCTATTACCGCCGCGCGCGCCATCTGCAGCTCATGCACTGGGATCCGGTCTATCTGAAAGAGCGCATCGCAGCGGAGGTCTTCGGCGAATGAAACTCCTGCACTCGCGCGTGGCCGTGGTGACGGGTGCCGGTGGCGGCATCGGCAGGGCGCACGCGTCGCTGCTGGCCGAGCACGGCGCTCGCGTGCTGGTGAACGATATCGATGCCGCGCGTGCGGCTCAGGTGGTGGCAGAGATTGCAGAGGCCGGCGGCGAGGCCATCGCCGATGGCTCGGACATCGGCACGCGCGCCGGCGCCGAGGCGCTGATCGCCAACGTCGTTGCCGGCTTCGGCGGCATCGACATTCTGGTGAACAACGCGGGCAACCTGCGTGACCGCTCGTTCCTCAAGATGACGGACGATGAATTCGATGCCGTGTGGCGCGTGCACGTGAAAGGCACGTTCTGGTGCGCGCAGGCTGCGGCGCTCCACATGCAGCAGCAGGGGAGGGGCGGTGTGATCATCAACACCACCTCCGGTTCGCACTTCGGCAACTTCGGCCAGACGAACTACGCCGCTGCCAAGGGCGCCATCGCCTCCATGACCTACACCTGGGCCATCGAGCTCGCGCGCTTCGGTATCCGCGTGAACGCCATCGGCCCGGTCGCTGCCACGCAGATGACGCACGGTCTGATGCAGGCGCCCGGCGGGCAAGCGCCCGAGCAGTTGTGGCTGCCCGAACGCAATTCGCCGCTGGTGGTGTACCTCGCATCCGACGAGGCACGGAATGTCAGCGGGCAGGTCTTTGGCGTGGGCGGCGAGCGCCTCGCGCATATGGTGCAGCCGCACTACGGCAAGACGCTGACGCGCGCGGGCGGCTGGACGGTCGAGGCGATCCGCGAGTGCTTCCAGCGCGAGATGCCTCGGGAATTCGGGTCCTTCGGCATACTGGGCAAGCCCTACCCCTTCCACGACGGCGTGCTGCCGCCTGCGGGTGAGTGAGATGACGGGAGTACTCGCGTTTGGTGCAGGCATACCGCGACGCAGGCTCGCGCTGGCGTTGCTGAAGGGGCATGCGACTGCGCCGGCTTCAGGCAGCGCGTGAGTGCCTACAGGGCGTGGACCGCGCGGATGTTGATCTGTTGCTCTTCGCGAGCACCACGGCGCCCTTCGCCGAGAAGCAATCTGCCGCCATCGTGGCTGCGGCGCTGGGACTGGGCCCGCGGGTGCGCACGCTGGATGTTGCTGCGTCTTTGCGTGGGGGCACGCAGGCGCTGCAACTCGCGCTGGATGCTGTACGGGCGGGTTCCGCCCGATGTGCGCTGGTGATTGCCTCGGATTGCCGCGAAGGCGCGCCCGGCTCTGCGCTCGAGGCAAACGGTGGCGATGCGGCCGTTGCGGTTCTGGTGGGGCAGGGCGATGCGTTGCTCGAGGTGACCGGCTCTGCGTCTCACACCCAGGAAATCCTCGATGTGTGGCGCCGCCCGGGCGATGCCTTCGTGCACACGTGGGAAGAGCGCTTCGTGCTCACCCACGGATATCAGGAACCCATGCTCGTGGTGTCGCATGCGCTTGCCGAAAGGTGTGGGGTGCAAGCGCGGGAGGTCGATCATCTGGTGCTCTCCGCGCCCGATCCCCGTGCTCACGCCGCGCTCGCATCACGCCTCGCGCCCGGCGTGCCACCGGCCGATCCCCTGTTCGGCCGCGTAGGTGCCTGTGGCACCGCGCACGCCCTGCTGCAACTCGCGCTGCTCGCGGAATCCGCCGCCCCCGGCGCACACGCAGTACTGCTGAACCACGGCGACGGTGCAGATTCGCTCGCGTTGCGCTTCCTGCGCCAAGCGCCGCCCCGCGTCGCGGCATCGCTCGCCGTAGGCATCCCCGTCCCCCACATGAAGTTCTTCCGCCAGGCGCGCGGGCAGGCGGCCGAGGAGTGGGCGGGACACGACTTTCAGGGCATCTCGGCCACCGTGCATTTCCGCGAGCGGGAAGAGAACCTCTCACTCAGCGGTCAACGCTGCGCCTGCGGCACGCCACAGTTTCCGCGCGGACGCATTTGCGCAGCCTGTGGCCATCCCGACCGCTTCGTGCCGGAGTGTTTCGCCGAACGCGGCGCCACCCTGCTCAGCTTCACGCTGGACCATTTCTTCCCCACACCAGAGCCACCCACAGCGGTAGGCGTAGTGCAGATCGACTACGGCCCGCGGCTGTATTTGCAGATCACCGAGGTAGACCCTGCAGCGCTGCGGCCTGATGCGTCCGGCACGCCCGCCCTGCAACCGGGCTTGCGCCTGCGATTGGTTTTCCGCCGCATCCACACGGTGGGTGGTCGCCCGAACTATTTCTGGAAGGCCGTTCCCGCAGAGGCAGGATCATGATCCCTGTAGGAGCGGGCCATGCCCGCGACACCCACGTTGGGTTTGGAGAGTCGCGGGCATGGCCCGCTCCTACGGGGAGGGATGTAGGAGCGCGCCATGCGCGCGACAGCAGCGGTGGGTTTGGAGAGTCGCGGGCATG